>DATIMO010000545.1:0-13859 GCA_035475215.1 Acetobacteraceae bacterium
ATGAGCCAAGCGCGACGCCTTTTTGGCACGGACGGCATTCGCGGCAAGGCAAATACCGACCCGATGACCGCCGAAACAGCACTTCGCCTCGGTCAGGCGGCGGGCCTGATGTTCACCCGCGGCAGTTATCGCCATCGCGTCATCATCGGCAAGGACACGCGGTTATCGGGTTATATGGTGGAACCGGCCCTGACCGCCGGGTTCATCGGTGCCGGCATGGACGTCACGCTGGTCGGGCCGTTGCCGACCCCCGCAATCGCGATGCTGACCCGCAGCCTGCGCGCAGACCTTGGCGTGATGATATCCGCTTCGCACAACCCGTTCGAGGATAATGGGATCAAGCTCTTCGGCCCGGACGGATTCAAGCTGTCCGACAAGACCGAAGCGCAGATAGAGGCGCTGATGCAATCCGATATTGCACCGCTCCTGGCACCACCCGCCAAGCTGGGTCGCGCCGCGCGGCTCGAAGATGCGGGCGGGCGGTATATCGAATCGGCCAAGGCCACCTTTCCCCGCGGATTGCGGCTCGATGCCTTGAAAATCGTGGTGGATTGCGCCAACGGCGCGGCCTACCGCGTTGCTCCCACAGTGCTCTGGGAACTTGGCGCCACCGTCATCCCAGTCGGCGTGGCGCCGGATGGATTCAATATCAACCGCGGCTGCGGCTCGACCAAGCCCGACTTCCTGTCCGCGCAAGTGATCGAGCATGGTGCCGATCTCGGTCTGGCACTGGACGGCGATGCGGACCGGCTGCTGATCTCGGACGAACACGGCAAGCTGATCGATGGCGATCAGATTCTCGCCCTGATCGCCCGCTCCTGGCGCGCCGCCAATCGGCTGCGGGGCACTGGCATTGCCGCCACCGTCATGTCGAACCTCGGCTTGGAACGCTTCCTGATTGACCAGGGCATGACGTTGCATCGCACGCAGGTAGGCGATCGGTACGTGGCCGAGGTCATGCGCAAGCAGGGGATGAATGTGGGGGGTGAACAATCCGGCCACATCATTCTGTCCGACTTCGCCACCACCGGTGATGGACTGGTGGCGGCCCTCCAGGTGCTTGCAGTCATTGTCGAGCAGGGTCGGCCGGCCAGCGAGGTCTGTCGCGTGTTCACGCCCTTGCCGCAGCGACTGAGGAATGTGCGCTTTGCCGGACCTTCGCCGCTGGTGAACGACCGTATTCAGTCGGCGATCCGATCAGCGGAAACAACACTGAACGGCGCCGGCCGCCTGCTGATCCGTGAAAGCGGCACCGAACCGCTGATCCGGGTCATGGCCGAAGCCGAGGATGAGACGATGGTCGTGCAAGTGGTTGACGAATTATGTGAGTTGATCGCCCACGCTGCCCGACCGCACGCCGACGCCGCCTGACGATGCATGGGCGTGTGCTGGTCATCGCCGGATCCGATTCCGGCGGTGGGGCCGGCATTCAGGCTGACATCAAGACGATTACCGCCCTCGGCGGCTATGCCGCGACTTCGATCACGGCACTGACCGCGCAGAACACGCTGGGCGTGCATGCCGTGCTGCCGGTGCCGCCTGACTTCGTGCGCCAGCAGATCGCGGTGGTGCTCGACGACATCGGCGCCGACGCGGTCAAAAGCGGCATGCTCGCAAATGCGGCAATCATCGAGGCTGTCGCCGAAGAGCTGACTGCTCGCGCCGGCCGTGTTCCCCTGGTCCTGGACCCGGTCATGGTGGCCAAAGGCGGTGCCGCTTTGCTGGCAACCAACGCGATTGCTGCACTCAAGGGCAGGCTGTTGCCACTGGCCACAGTCATCACGCCCAATCTGCCGGAAGCCGAGGCGCTAAGCGGCATCCCAATCACCGATCTGAATGGCATGCGCCAGGCGGCCACAGCGCTGCTGGCGTTCGGCCCCGCAGCAGTGCTGCTGAAGGGCGGGCACCTGCCGGGCGACACGGTGATCGATCTGCTGGCGACCAAAGACGAGACGGAGGAATTCGTCGCCCCGCGAATCGCCTCCCGCAACACGCATGGCACCGGTTGTACATTGGCCAGCGCCGTCGCAACCGGATTGGCACAAGGACTGAAGCTGCGCGACGCGGTGCTGCGGGCACGGTCCTATGTGCGCGCGGCAATCGCGTCGGCGCCCGGCTTCGGTGCCGGACATGGGCCGATGAACCACGCGGTTACCTTCGATCCTGCACGGCTGGCGATCAGCGCGGGACAATGAGCGAGAGTGATCGCTTGAGGCGGACCCGTCATAAAGCGTGAGCCAGACCATGATTGCTTCAACATGAAGTAATCATGGTCTGGCATCCAATTACCCGTTCATGCCGGTCGTCTGGCGAGCGCCGCCCCGAAGTGATACGCACCCCGCGGCGCCACACAACGCACGGAGGCCGCCGGATGAGTGCCATCGCCGACATCGTCGCCCGCGAGATCCTGGATAGCCGTGGCAATCCCACCGTCGAGGTGGACGTGGTGCTGGACAGCGGCGCGATGGGCCGCGCGGCCGTGCCGTCCGGTGCCTCCACGGGCACGCACGAGGCGGTGGAACTGCGCGACGCCGATACGCGCTATGGCGGCAAGGGCGTGCAGCATGCCGTCGCCAATGCCGAAGGCGAGATCTACGACGCGATCGGCGGCATGGACCCGACCGAGCAGATCAAGATCGATGACACAATGATCGATCTTGACGGCACGCCGAACAAGTCCCGCCTGGGAGCGAACGCGATCCTGGCGGTGTCGCTGGCCGTTGCCAAGGCGGCCGCAGCGGATCTTGGCGTGCCGTTGTATCGCTATGTCGGCGGGGTGCATGCCCGGACCTTGCCGGTGCCGATGATGAACATCGTCAACGGCGGCCGCCACGCCGACAATCCGATCGACATCCAGGAATTCATGATCCAACCGGTCGGCGCCGGCACGATCGCTGACGGCGTGCGCATGGGCGCGGAGATATTCGCAGCCCTGAAGAAAGGCTTGCACGATGCGGGGCACAGCACCAACGTCGGCGACGAGGGCGGCTTCGCGCCGAATCTGAACTCCGCGGACGAGGCACTTGGCTTCATTGCCAAGGCATGCGACACCGCGGGCTATCGTCCGGGTGAAGATGTGGTATTTGCCCTGGACTGCGCAGCCTCGGAATTCTTTCGTGACGGACGTTACCACTTGGCCGGTGAAGGCAAGACGCTGGATGCCGCCGGGATGGTGCGTTACCTGCAAGATCTGGTTGCCCGCTATCCGATCGTCTCTATCGAAGATGGTTGCGCCGAGGACGATTGGGATGGCTGGAAACACCTGACCCAGACAATGGGGACCAAGCTGCAACTCGTCGGCGACGACATTTTTGTAACTAACCCCGAAAGGCTGCGGCGCGGCATCGCCGGCCATACCGCCAACGCCATCCTCGTCAAGGTGAATCAGATCGGCACATTGTCGGAAACGATGGAAACGGTCGAGATCGCGCACCATGCTGGCTGGCGTGTCGTCATGAGCCACCGTTCCGGCGAAACCGAAGATGCGACCATCGCCGATCTGGCGGTCGCCACAAACTGCGGGCAGATCAAGACCGGCAGCCTCTCGCGCAGCGACCGAACCGCGAAGTACAACCAGTTGCTGCGCATCGAAGCCGACCTCGGCCCGGCCGGACGCTACGCCGGCCGCACCGTTCTGACTGGTTGATCAGGGCACCGCAAATCCGAAGGTCACGCCGGGTCGAGCATAATACACCGGCGGCGGATTGTAGTAGCTGTAATAGCGCCGGCGAGGCGCCACATAGCCTCGATCCATGCGGTGCGACTGTCGCCATCGCCAATCGCGCTCGGCACGCCAATTGTGGTGGCCGTGATGCCAGCCGCGATCATAATGGTCCCAGCCCTGTGCCCGCGCCGAAACTGCGGCGCCCCCCATCATCCCGATCATGCACGTCGACGCCAGAACCGTCGTCAGCAGTCTCATGGTTGCCTCCTCTCGGCTCATGTGTTGCAGAGAGAACGCGAAAAACGGAACACGGGGCGGGCCGCATCGCGGCGGATTGTTCATTGTTGGCGAACGTCCGCTGCGGCGGCGGCGTGTGCGCTGACCAGGCGCGGTGCATCAAGCAATCGGGATCAATCCCTATGGATCAGTCTCTGGCCATATAGACAGATAATCGTCGCTCCATCAGATGCGTCAGCCCGCCGACCACGCTGGTCATTGCGTAGTACATTGCTCCAATGGTCAGGAAGATCGCGAAGTTCTGGAAGGTGGTACTGATCACCATCTGCGCCGACAGAAACAACTCACGGACGGTGACCAACGATACCAGAGCGGAATTCTTGGTCAACGAGACGAACTCGTTACCGAGCGGCGGTAGCATGCGCAACAGTGCCTGCGGCAGCACGATAAGCCGCAGCGCCTGGTATCGCGACAGGCCGTGGGCGCGTGCGGCCTCGGCCTGACCACGATCCACCGACTGGATCGCGCCGCGCACGATCTCCGTCTGGTAGGCGCCGGAATAGATGCCGAGTGTACCCACCGCAGCCAGCATCGCCGGGATAGGAAGGCCAAGCTGGGGAATGCCGTAGTAGATGAAGAATAGTTGCACCACGAACGGCGTGCCACGCACGACCGAGACATAGGCGCCGGCCAACCCGCGCACGACCCGATTGCGCGACAGCCTGGCGAGCCCGCCCGCCAGCCCGCAAACAATGCCGAGTGCCAGCGCCATGACCACCACTTCCAACGTGCGGGCCGCCCCGCCGAGAAGGAACGGCAACCACTGGACGACGGTGGCAAAGGCGAGAGAGGTCATACGAAATCCGTCATGGCCGTCCCCGGGTTTGATCCGGGGGACCGCCATCCGCGTCTTGCTGCCGCGACGAACAGGCGTGGGTGGCCGGCCTTCGCTGGCCATGACGGTGACGTGGATAATCTACCCACCAGTCACCCGAACCATTTGCTTTCCAACGACTTGATTGTTCCGTCGGCTTTGAATGCCTCGATCGCGGCGTTTACCCCAGCCAGCAGCTCCGGGTCCGATTTGCGCACCGCCAGACCGTATTGCTCGTTGGTCAGCAGGAACGGCGTCAGGTTCGCCCCGCCATGCATCTTGATATAGTATTTTGCGGCTGGATACCCGGTCACCACCACATCCGCCTGCCCGCTTTGCAGCGACTGGAACATCTGATCGTTGGTCTGCACGATATGCAGAGTGGCGTGCGGGAAATTCTGCCGCAGGTAATCGACCGACTTGGTTCCCACCTGTACCGCAATCGTCTTGCCATCCAAATCCTGCTGCCTGGTCACGCCGGTATCGTTCGGCTTCACCATCACGGACAAGCCGCCCGAGAAATAGGGCTGTGAGAAATCGATCACCTTGGCGCGTTCCGGGGTGATGTAGATTGCCGATGCAGCGAGATCGATATGGTCCGCCTGCAAGCCGGGAATAAGCTGACCGAACGGCACCTGCTGTATGTCCAGTTTCGGAATGCCGGTATGTTTGGCGATTGCGGTCACCAGATCGATATCGAAGCCGGATTTCTCGCCGGACGGGGCAGTCTGCTCGAACGGCGGGAACGTGGCATCGGTACCGACGCGCAGGGGTTTCTTCCCGGATTTCAAATCGGCCAGAAGATCCGCGGCGTTCGCCAGAATGGCACGACCGGCGACCAGCCCGGTGGTGCCCACAAACACCTCGCGTCGCGTCAGTTTCATTGCCCGTTCCTCCCTTTGCGGCGCGCCGATGCTGACGCGCGGAACTGAAGCGATCAAGCGGCGGCCAGACGGACCATTGCGGCGCGCCACGCGGCCGTGATCGGCGTGCCGGCAACATGCCGTCCGCCCTGCACGACATGCCGGCCGCCGGCGACTACATCCCGCACCAGCCCGGATGGCACAGCGAACAGCCACGTATCCAGCCAGGCGTCGTCCGCGCGGCCGGCAAGATCAGGGTGCCGCGCATCCAGCACCACGATATCCGCGCGTCCGCCGACCGCGAGCGCGCCCGTGTTCTGATCCAATCCCTGGGCACCGCCGGCGAGCGCCCGATCCAGCAGAAAGCGCCCGGTCGAGACACCCGCTACCGATGGCAGCACGTTGCGACCGCGAGTCAGCAGCCGCTGCGACGTCTCAAGCTGCCGCAACTCGGCGGCCGGATCGATGATGACGTTGGAATCGGAACCTATACCAAACCGGCCACCGGTGGAGACATACGCCGATCCAGGAAAAATGCCGTCACCCAGATTCGCCTCGGTCAGTGGACACAGCCCCGCAACCGCGCCGCTGCGCGCCAGAGCAATCGTTTCATCGTCGCGCATATGGGTGGCGTGGATCAGGCACCAGCGCGCATCCACACCGGCTTCGTTCACCAGCCAGCCGACCGGTGGGGCACCGAGCGCGCGTTCCGCATCCGCTACCTCAGCGGTCTGCTCGGCGGCGTGGATGTGCACCGGACCGGCTGGAACGGCGGCCAGCAGCACCTGCAGGTCCTCCGGGCTGACGGCACGCAGTGAATGTGGGGCGATGCCGAGCCGGGCACCGGGCAGTTTAGCCAGGTGTCCCCGTGCCGCCTCCAGCAGGCGAAGAAAGCCGTCCGGTTCGGTGACGAAGCGACGTTGGCCGTCGGTCGGCGCGGCAGCGTTGAACCCTCCGTAGCGATAGAAGCAGGGCAGCAGGGTCAGCCCAATTCCCGTCGTGGCCGCGGCGGCGATGATGCGCCCGGATAGCTCGGCCGGGTCCGCATAGGGACGGCCATCCGGAGCGTGATGCAGATAATGGAACTCGCCCACCACCGTGAAACCGGATTCCAGCATGCGCATGTAGGCGTAGGCGCTGATCGCTTCGACATCCGGCGGCTCGAGTCGTGCCAGAAACCGGTACATCACCTCCCGCCAGGTCCAGAAACTGTCGGCAGCCGGACCGCTTGTTTCGGTCAGCCCCGCCATGCCGCGCTGGAAGGCGTGGGAATGCAGGTTGGGAATGCCGGGCACCGCGATACCGGGCAGGCGCATCGCGCCGCCTGCCCCCGCATCCGGCGTGACGGCGGTGATCAGGCCATCGGTAATCTCGATACGGACCGCCTGCGCCCAGCCGGACGGCAGCAGGGCGTGTGCTAGCCAGAATTCGTCAGCGCGGCCGGCCATAACGGCCGGTGATCCGGGCGGTGCCGAGGGTGTTGAAATGCAGGACGAAACCCACCGTCGCACCCGATGCTTGCGCGTCGAGCGGCAGCTTCGCCTGTTTCACGGCATAGACCGTGATCTGGTACCGGTGCGGCGGATCGCCCTTTGGCGGGCATGGCCCGCCGTAATTGGAAAATCCGAAATCGGTCCGCCCTTCGACTGCGCCTTCCGGCAACGAAGGGGACTGCGCGGCGCCGGCATTCACTGGCAGGCTGTGCACGCTGGCCGGGATGTTGACGACAGTCCAGTGCCACCAGCCGCTGCCGGTCGGGGCGTCCGGATCGAACACCGTTATTGCGAAACTTTGCGTCCCGGCGGGCTCGCCAGACCAGGACAGGGCGGGCGATTGGTTGCCGCCGGTGCAACCGCCGGCATTGAATACATGGACCATCGGGATGGTGCCGTTGTTCGGAATATCCGGGCTGGTCACGGTGAAGCCGGCGCCAAATGCGGGAGCGGCCGCAAGGCAGAGGCTGGCTGCCAGGACGAGCGTGCGCATCGGTTTCCTCCCCCTTCTGGGTCGTCGATTGCGCGATCATTCCACCGGAGAGCCGGCGAGTGCAAACCGGCGGCGTTAACGGCTCAGTGATGCAGCCGGCCTAAGTGGGTGGCAACTGCCGTCGGGCCGCCATGAATTACGTGACCCCCACATCGCCTCCCGATGACCAGTCCGTGTTCCCGGCGCCGCGTCCAATGCTGTCGATCGTCGTGCCCTGCCACAACGAACAGGAGGTACTGCCGGAACTGCATGCGCGGCTGTCCGCGGTGCTGGAGAACATTGGGCAGACGTCGGAAATCGTGTTCGTCAATGACGGCAGCACCGATCGCACGTTGGCGTGTCTGGAGATGTTGCGGACGCGAGATCCCCGTGTTGGCCTGGTGAACCTGTCACGCAATTTCGGAAAGGAAATTGCGACCACGGCCGGGCTGGATCACGCGCGCGGGGCCGCGGTGGTGGTGATCGACGCCGACCTGCAGGACCCGCCCGAGGTGATCCCGGAACTGCTGGCCGCGTGGCGCGATGGCGCGGACGTCGTGCATGCTCAGCGCCGCGCTCGGGCTGGCGAGCCGTGGCTGAAGCGGGCCACGGCGGCGGCGTTCTATCGCGTGATGGGTCGTGCCGGACGGGCCCCGATCCCGCGCAATGTCGGAGATTTCCGGTTGATGAGCCGGCGCGTGGTCGATGCGATGGGTGAACTGCGGGAGCAGCACCGGTTCATGAAGGGGCTGTTCGCCTGGGTCGGGTTCCCCAGCCGGGTGGTCGTGTACGACCGGGCACCGCGGCATGCCGGTCGAACCAAGTGGGGATACTGGAAGCTGTGGAACCTGGCGATCGAAGCCATCACCAGCCATACGGTGATGCCGCTGAAAGTGGCGACATATCTGGGTTTGCTGACCGCGTTTGGCGCCGCACTGTATCTGCTGGAAGTGGTGGTGCGCACGCTGGTCTGGGGCAATTCCGTTGCCGGATATCCAAGTCTTATGGCGGTGGTGCTGTTCCTGGGCAGCGCCCAGTTGGTCACGCTGGGAGTGATCGGGGAGTATCTGGGTCGGGTGTTCAACGAAACGAAGGGGCGGCCGCTCTATTTGGTGGAACGGTTCGTGCTGGCAGAGGGAACTGAGAGGCGTGGCGGAATCATTCGAAGCATGCCCTCGCCTTGACCCGAGCGGCGGGCCATCACACGCCTGTTCATGGTGGCAGCAAATCGTGGACGGCCGGAAAGCCTGGCCATGACGACGCGGCACTTGGTTGCGTAGGTCAAAATAAGCTCAAGAACCACCACGGAGGCGCACCCAGCGAAGAGACTGTGCTTCCCTGCGTGACTCTGCGTCTCTGTGCCTCTGCGGTGAATCTTGCTTTTCTTCGACCGCCCTCATTGGTTCAGGCGTTGGTGCCCTCGATCACCTCGCCGAAGCGCACCCAGGTCTTACCGTCCCATTTCTGAAGCTGCATTGCCCGGATCGGGTGGTAATTGGTCGGACTGGTCGCAACAACGAGGCCGGGCAGCAAGGTCGGGACCTCCAGACGCTGGATGCCGGTCGCCTGCTTCATCACGTTCTCACGCGAGAAGTTGCCGTTGCAGGCTTCCAGCACGTGCAGCATCACCCGGCTGGCGGTGAACCCATACACGTAGTTGTTGTCGGTCAGGTCGGCGCCGGGCATGTTCTTTGCCATGAAAGCACGCCATTCGTTCATGCCGGGGTCGTCCTTCCAGGCGGGGTCGTTCTGGTCCTTGAGCCAGCCGCTGGTGATGATGCCGACCCCGTTCTCCGCACCGGCGGGTTGCATGACCGAACCCGAGGAGATCGATACATTTGTCATGAAGAACATCGGGTGCCAGTTCAGGTCGTGCACCTTGCGGATCGCCTGCGCCGCCTGTTTGGGTGCGGTGGCGCAGATCAGCACGTCGGCCCCGGCGCCCTGCAGGGTGGTGATCTGCGAATCGATGGTCGGGTCGGTTGCTTCATAAGAAACCGCCTTGACCACGTATTTGTCCCAGTTCGCACCCAGTATGTCGCGCACGCCGTTCAGGTAGTCCTTGCCGAAATCATCGTTCTGGTACAGGAACGCAATCTTTGCGTCCGGCTTCTGCTTCAACGCGTATTTCGCGTAGATCTGCGCTTCAGTCCGGTAGCTCGGCTGCAGTCCGATGGTCCACGGGTACTCTTTGTAATCGCCCCATTTGTCGGCGCCGGTCGCTACGAAAAGCTGCGGCACCTTGGCGTGATTGAGATATTTCTCGATCGCTGTGTTGGTGGGCGTGCCGAGCGTGTTGAACAGGAAGGCGACTTCATCCTGCTCGACCAGCCGGCGCACGTCCTCCACGGTACGGGGCGGCAGGTATCCGTCATCCAGCGAGATGAAGTTGATCTTGCGCCCAGCAATGCCGCCCTTGTCGTTCACCATGTTGAAGAAGGCGCTCTCGGTCTTGCCGATCGGCGCATAGGACGACGCCGGGCCGCTATATGGCATGGTGTTGCCGATCTTGAGCTCGGTCGCGGTCACGCCTGGCGTTGATTTTGCGCGTGCGTGTTGGCCCAGAGCTACGGCACCAGTCACCGCCAGTCCGCCCGCCAAGGCTGCCCGTCTGCTGATCATTCCGAAGCCTCCCGTCATTGCCGCTACTGTGGCCCGCACGGTCGCGCCGGCGCAAGATGCACCTCGGCATCCGGAGACGCAGTCATGGACAGCCTTGCCATCCTCGCCCGCCACAGGCTGCCGTTCGCCGAGTTGCTCGGCATTCGCGTCACCGCTGCGGCGCCGGACCGGATTGTCGGCGAAATGCAGGTGCGACCAGACCTGGGCACCGCGCCGGCGATGCTGCATGGCGGCGCGGTGATGGCGTTCGCCGATACGCTGGGGGCGATGGGCACGGTGCTGAACCTGCCAGAGGGCGCCGGGACCACAACGATCGAGAGCAAGACAAATTTCATCGGTCCCGCACCAGTGGGCACGACGGTGATCGGCGAAGCCACGCCGCTGCATCGCGGGCGGCGCACCATGGTCTGGCAGACCCGGATCACCACGTCGGACGGCAAGCTGGTGGCGATAGTGATGCAGACGCAGCTTGTACTAACCGCCAACGCGTCGCGGTGATAGATTGTCTAAGGTTAAGCTGGGCATTTTCTTTGCGCCCTTCTGACCTTCCCGATCTTTGTGTCAAAGACTCATGCCCCCACAAAATCAGATGCCCGCGACCATAGCTCGTTCATCAGCCCGGCCGATTCTCACGGCAGTGGCGCAGTCTGCTAAAGGGGCTTGCCTTCGCTGCTCGTCCAGTTGCGCATCAACGTGTTGCTGTGCAGCGCCTTGTCCTGCACCTTTCGCGCAGTGTCCCCGCCGGCGATGGGCAGTCCGGTTGGATCCAGCCAACCGTCCAGCGCGGTCAATCACGAGTGCGTGGACGCGAGGATGCGTGATCGCCTCAGCGTAAAACGATCACCCCTTAGGCTCGGCGAACCGGATGAGCACCTGGCCTTCTTCCACCGTCTCACCAGTCTGACAGCCGATGCTTTCTACAATCGCATCGGCTGGCGCGGTCAGGCGAAAGATGGTCTTCATCGCTTCCAGCACGACAAGAACATCACCACGATGCACCGATTGTCCGGTTGTGGCGTACACTGCGGTGACCTGCCCGGGAATTGGCGCTGCCAGCCCCGCACCGGCATCATCGTCAAGTTCGGCGGCAGCGGCCTGATCGGGCAGGGTTAGGCGCCAGGTCTCTCCACGCCAGCGAAGCGTGATCGCTTCGCCGAGCCGGGTCATGAAAACGACGTGCCGCGTCCCGTCCAGCTCGACGGTCAGCCTGCCCCCGGCGCCGAGGGCTGCGGTCCCGACCAATTCCCTATCGGCCGCGGCGATGTGCCAGCGATCGCCCTCCCGGCGAAGCACAGCCGGGCATGCCGTTCCGGCCGCAACGAACGCCAGGATCCGTTCCGGCGTGACGTTCAGCCACCAGCCATCATGCACATGCCAGGGAGAATGGGGATCGTGGCTCGCCGCTGCTGCGTCCTGTGCCGACGCCTGCTCCTGCGCAATTACGCCGAGCGCCGCCGCAGCCAATACATCGGCCGATGGTGTTTCGCGTGCGCCGAGCAATTCATCGGCATGACGGGCAATGAAGCCGGTATCGATGCCACCGGCCGCGAAATCGGGATGCACTATGATGCGCCCGAGCAGATCAAGATTGCTCGCCACCCCGGCAATAAAGCTCTCTTCCAGCGCAATACTCAGCTTGTTGACTGCTTCGTCACGGGTCGCACCGTGGCAGATCAGCTTGGCGATCATCGCGTCGTAGTGGACCGAGACGCTGTCGCCCGCGCGCACCCCGGTATCGACGCGGACCAGGTTCTGCTGATCCGGAAGCCGCAGCGCGGCAATGCGCCCGACCGATGGGGCGAAATCGCGCGCCGGGTCCTCGGCGTAAACGCGTGCTTCGATCGCATGACCGGAAACGCGAATCTGATCCTGGGTGACCGGAATCGCTTCACCGGCGGCAATGCGAAGCTGCCATTCGACCAGATCGAAACCGGTGATCAGCTCCGTGACCGGATGTTCCACCTGCAAGCGGGTGTTCATCTCCAGAAACCAGAATCCGTCGGGGTCAGCGACGAACTCGACCGTGCCGGCACCTTCGTATGCGGCGGCCTTTGCAGCAGCCACGGCAGCGGAACCCATCGCCTCACGCCGAACCGGATCCAGCCCCGGCGCCGGAGCTTCCTCAATCACCTTCTGGTGCCGGCGCTGCGTCGAGCAGTCGCGTTCGAACAGATGCACCGCGTGGCCGTGGGTATCGGCGAACACCTGCACCTCGATATGACGTGGTCGCTGCAGGTAGCGCTCGATCAGCACACGGTCGTCGTCGAAGGACGAAGCAGACTCCTGCCGGGCAGATGACAGGGATGCGGCGAAATCGGTAGCGACCGCTACCACCCGCATGCCGCGCCCGCCGCCGCCGGCGATGGCCTTGATCACCAGCGGATAGCCGATGCGTTCGGCCTCGGCGGAGAGCCGATCCGGATCCTGGTCGTCGCCATGGTAACCGGGCAGAACAGGCACGCCGGATCGTTGCATCAGTGCCTTGGCGGCGGATTTGGAGCCCAGCGCGCGCATGGCGGACGCGGGCGGCCCAACGAAGATCAGCCCGGCTTCGGCACAGGCATCGGCGAAGGCGGGATTTTCTGACAGGAAGCCGTAGCCCGGGTGCACCGCGTCGGCGCCGCTGCGCCGCGCCGCGTCGATGATGCGCGGGATATTGAGGTAGCTCTCGCGCGCCGGCGCCGGACCGATCGCGACGGCGGAATCGGCAGTTTGGACGTGCAAGGCATACGCGTCGGCCTCGGAATAGACGGCAACGGTGCGGATCCCCAGGCGACGTGCGGTGCGCGCGATCCGGCAGGCGATCTCACCCCGGTTGGCGATCAGCAGAGTGTGGAGCCGACGACCGACCATCCCCTTCACATCCGGAACACGCCAAAGCGCGTTTCCTCGATCGGCCCGTTCAATGCAGCCGACAACGACAGGCCCAGAACCAGCCGCGTATCCGCCGGATCGATGATGCCGTCGTCCCACAGCCGCGCCGTGGCGTAGTAGGGATGTCCTTTCGTTTCGTACTGTCTCAGGATCGGTGATTTGAACGCTGTCTCTTGTTCGGCGGTATCGAACCCGCCGCGCACTGTGGCCAGCACGCTGGCAGCCTGCTCGCCGCCCATCACCGAGATGCGTGCGTTCGGCCACATCCACAAAAAGCGCGGGTCATAGGCGCGACCGCACATGCCGTAATTGCCGGCGCCGAACGAGCCGCCAATCACCACGGTGAACTTGGGCACCTTGGCGCAGGCCACGGCCATCACCAGCTTTGCGCCATCCTTGGCGATGCCGCCGTGCTCGTATTTGCGGCCCACCATGAAGCCGGTGATGTTCTGCAGGAACACCAGCGGACTGCCACGCTGCGTGCACAGCTCGATGAAGTGCGCGCCCTTGAGCGCAGACTCGGAAAACAGGATGCCGTTGTTGGCGATGACGCCGACCGGCATGCCGTAGAGGCGCGCGAAGCCGGTGACGAGCGTCGAGCCGTAGCGCGCCTTGAACTCGTCGAGGCGAGAGCCGTCGACGATGCGCGCGATCACCTCGCGGACGTCGTACGGCTTCCTCGTGTCCTGCGGAATGACGCCGTAGATCTCCTTCGGGTCGTGGAGCGGCTCTTCACTCGCCTCGTGCGTCACCGTCTGGG
>DATIMO010000546.1:0-1652 GCA_035475215.1 Acetobacteraceae bacterium
TTCTCGACCGGCTACGGCGCCGCCGGCCTGCCCGATGCCTGGCGCCAGCGCCCCACGCTGCAAAAGCCCTTCCGCCGCGACGATTTGTACCGCGTGATCGACGAGCTGTCCGGCGACGTGGCCTGAGCCAGACTGGGCGGCGCGGCAAGCGGCCACAAAAAAAGCCCGCATCGCGGGCTTTTTCCGGGCATCTTGCACACCCAATCGCTATTGGTACCGGTGAGAGGACTCGAACCTCCACTGTGTCACCACAAGCGGATTTTGAGTCCGCCGCGTCTACCATTCCGCCACACCGGCAAGCGGGGCATTATGCCCGATCTCAGTGAACCGGGTCGAGTCCCAGCGCGCGTTCGCAGCGCTCGTAGGCGTCCTCGCCCGGCAGCGGCTGGAATACCGCGCAGCGGGTCATGTTGCCCGAGTAGATGTGCAGGCTCACGGTGGTCGTGTCGCTGCTCGGATTGCGGATGGTGTGGTATTCGTGCGGCGGGATCAGGCTGCCGGCCGATCCCGGCCCGGCCTGGATCGAACCCACCGGCTGGAAGCGGCAGTGGCCGTCCTCGTCGGCGAGGCGCTCGTACTGCACCACTTCCAGCGCGCCGCTCCAGACGCCCTCGACGCACCACATGCCGCAGTGGTCGTGGATCGGCGTGCCCTGGCCCGGGCCCCAGGTCATCGCCACCACGCAGTAGCCGTGATCCTCGCTGCGGTACAGCTCGCGCCGCGCGTAGCGACCTTCGGCGGTCTCGAACACGCACGCTGGCAGTTTGACTTGGCCGCCGCGCATCAACTTGCACAGGCTGTTGCGCAGGCTGTCGGTGATGGCGAAGGTGGAACCCTGCGTCACTGCGTTGTCGATCGCGTCGATCAGGTCGCGGCTGCCGGGGAAATCCAAGGTAAGCATGACGTCTCTGGTGGTGCGTGATGCCGGCTATCTTACCAGCGGGTGCGTGACGTGATGGCGTGGCGGAAAGTCGCCGCGGGCGCGGCGCCGGCCCGCAGGTATCGGATTCACGCATTCATCCGCACGCGCAGCTTGCGGATGGGACTGCCACTACCCGGTGTTGACCCACTACGCGGGAACATGGCAGTGGCTGCGCTAATCAATGGTTGGGATTTAAGCTGTCCCGGAATGCGGCAACGCGCGATTTCTCTGCAGCCCAGCCGACCATCAGCCGGTTTCCTTCCCCTCCGATCCAGCTGCCTTGTGGCTGGAGGGCTGCCGCTTCTTGCTCGCGGCGGAGCGTTTTCGTTCCTCGCCGGGTGGGGGGCCGATGTACTCGACCAGGCTCTGACGCAATTCGTTGACTTCGCTGAGTCGCGTCATCACCTCGCCGCTTTTCTGGATTACCGCCGCGGTCAGGAGGCTGAAGAGACTGGCCAGGCTGCTGTAGTTGTGCCACACCCAACTGGTCTGCACTACCAATACATGCGGGGTCAGCTCGCGCGCCCAGTAACACTCGGTATCGGTAATCAGCACCAGCGGAATGCCGCGTTCGGCCACCTTTTTTGCCAACGTGCGGAATTGCTTGAAGTAGCGGCGGACGTCGATCAGCACTACGCAGCTGTCGCCGGTGGAATCGAGCAGCATGTCGACGTAGGCACCATCGGCGCCCGAGTTGAACGAGACATTCGGTCGAACCTGTTGCAGCAGC
>DATIMO010000547.1:0-4040 GCA_035475215.1 Acetobacteraceae bacterium
CGCATTCCCGACCGAGACCTTGTGGCCATCGACCCGCGCGGAGACGCCGCTGCCGGTTTCCGAGGCGAAATCCGTGGCGGGGCTGAGACCGAGCTTGCGGTCCTCGGCGCCCTTGACCAGCGCGAGGGCAAGCGGGTGCTCGCTGCCGCGGTCGAGCGCAGCTGCCACCTGAAGGACGTCGAGCTCGCTCGCAGCGCCCATCGGCACCACCGCGGCCAGCGCCGGCTTGCCTCGCGTCAGCGTGCCGGTCTTGTCCACGACCAGCGTGTCCACTTTCTCCATCCGCTCCAGGGCCTCGGCCGACCTGATCAGTACGCCGGCGCTGGCGCCCTTCCCGACCCCCACGCCGATGCTCATCGGCGTGGCCAGACCGAGCGCGCAGGGACAGGCGATGATCACGACCGAAACCGCTGCGATCAGGGCGTAGGCCAGCGCCGGTGGCGGACCCCAGATCGCCCAGGCGATGAATGCCAGCAGAGCCACACCGAGCACCGCCGGTACGAACCACGCCGCGACCAAATCGGCCATTCGCTGGATCGGCGCCCGGCTGCGCTGCGCCTCGGCCACCATGGCGACGATGCGCGACAGCATAGTGTCGCTGCCGACCTGGTCCGCCCGCATGACCAGGGCGCCGGTGCGGTTCACGGTCCCCCCGATCAGCTTGTCGTCCGTCTGCTTGGGCGCCGGCATCGATTCCCCGGTGACCATCGATTCATCGACCGCGCTTCGGCCGTCCAGCACGGTTCCGTCCACCGGCACCGCCTCCCCCGGACGCACCCGCAGCCGATCGCCGACCCGCACGTGCTCCAAGGGGACTTCCTCGTCCTCGCCACCAGATTGCACGCGCCGGGCCGTCTTGGGCGCCAGACTGAGCAGCGCCCGGATCGCATCGCCGGTACGCTCGCGCGCCCGCAACTCCAGCACCTGGCCCAGCAGTACCAGCACGGTAATCACCGCGGCGGGTTCGAAATAGACCGCCACCGTGCCGCTCATGCCGCGGAAGCCGGCTGGGAAGGCGCCCGGCAGGACAGTGGCAACAACGCTGTACAGATACGCAGCCCCGGTGCCGAGTGCGATCAAGCTGAACATGTTGAGGTTGCGGTTGACCACCGAGGCCCAGCCACGGGTGAAGAACGGCCACCCAGCCCACAGTACCACCGGGGTTGCCAACGCGAACTGGATCCAGACCGCCAGGCGGGGGTCTATCAACTCTTCCAGGCCCAGCCCCGGCACATGGTGCCGCATTTCCAGCACGAACACCGGCGCGGTCAGGATAACCCCGATCCAGAACCGTCGGGTCATATCCGCCAATTCCCGGTTCGGCGCGGCATCCGCGGTAACCGTGAGCGGTTCCAGCGCCATGCCGCAGATGGGGCAGCTTGCCGGACCATCCTGCCGTATCTGTGGATGCATCGGGCAGGTGAAGACTGTGCCCTTGTCGGATGGCGCGGGCGCCACCTTCATGACGGAAACCGAATCGATTGCCGTATCCGACCTCGTCATTACGGTGCCCGCATGATGCTGGCAGGCATGACCGGAAACCATAGCGGCACTCCCTGGACGTGCACGAAGACCGGTGTGGAAAAAGCGTGACGTTGCGCCGGTGCCGTTTTATATACCCTAACCCGGTATGGTATCAAGGGCAGGCTCCATGAAGCACACGACCAAAGAAGCGGTGGTCATGCGTCTGAAACGCATCGAAGGTCAGGTCGGCGGTCTGATGCGCATGGTCGCCGAGGATCGCTATTGTGTTGACGTGCTGACCCAGATCGCCGCCATCCGCGCCGCGCTTCACAAGGTGGAGGAGCAGGTGCTGCGCGATCACGTCTCGCACTGTGTCGCCGGCGCCTTCTCCTCCGGCGATGTCGCGGACCAGCAACAGAAATTGGAAGAACTGGTCGAGACCATCGGCCGGATGCGGAAATAGGACGCCACATTCACATTCGGATGGAGAAGCCTATGCCTCGATCGTTTCTGCTTTTTGTGATCCTGTTCCTGTGCGCCACCGCCCCGGCATTCGCGCAACAGAGCGGTGGTGCCCCCTCACCTCCGAAACCCGACGCCATGAAACCTGCTCTGCAGGGTGCGGCGACGGGTACTGGTCCGTTGATGCAAGCCATGGACAACATGAACAAAAGCATGGCTGCAGTGCCCATGACCGGCGACACCGATCGCGATTTTGTTGCCATGATGATCCCGCACCACCAGGGTGCCATCGATATGGCCAAGATCGAGCTGGCCAGCGGCAAAGACCCGACAATCCGCAAACTCGCCCAGGAGATCATTGCAGCGCAACAACACGAAATCCGACAGATGCAGGCGTGGCAGAAGCATCGAAAGCAGCCGTGATGCGTCTGTTCTCGTTCCGTCATTCCCAGGGCCGGCGTCATTCCCGGAAACCGCTGGACCGTCGTTAGCTGTCTGCAATCGGGTCGGTTGTACATGATCCCAGCCTGGCTCCACGACCTGTCAATCGCCTACCTGCTGCTCGGCGCCCTCTGCGCAATCGCCATCACGATTGACGAGGTCCGGCACCCGCAGCACATGTGGATCATGAACGTCGTCTGGCCGGTGACGTCACTGTTCGGGACCCTCTGGATACTGTGGCAATATTTCCGATACGGCCGCCGCCTCACCACGCTTCACCAGGATTCCGCCAGCCGACCGCGGACACCGTTTTCCATCATGGTCGCCAACGGCTCGCTCCATTGCGGCAGCGGCTGCACCCTCGGCGACATCTGCGCGGAGTGGCTGATCTTCGCCGTGCCCGCCATCGCGGTCGCGTTCGGCTGGCACGGCATCTTCAGGGACAAGATCTTCGCCGTCTGGATCGTGGATTATCTCTTCGCCTACACTTTCGGGATCGTCTTTCAGTATTTCACCATCGCCCCGATGCGCGGCTTGTCTCTCGGCCCGGGGCTGGTCGCGGCAATCAAGGCCGACACGCTGTCACTGACCGCTTGGCAGATCGGCATGTATGGCTTCATGGCCGTTGCCTATTTTCTGATCTTCCGGCTCGGCTTCGGCGTCAATCTGCAGACCAACAGCGTCGAATTCTGGTTCATGATGCAGATCGCGATGCTGTTCGGCTTCGCGACGTCCTATCCGGTCAACTGGTGGCTGCTCCGCGTCGGCATCAAGGAACCGATGTAGGTGTAAGCAGCGGCATTTCAGTGCCGCAAGCTGCGAGGCTGTCCCTACGCAGCTCCCAGGGCGTGGCCTGCTCCGGTCCACGGCGCCCGCTGGACTTCCACCGTGATGTGGGACAACCCAGGAATCCGATTCAATCGCTGCCTATAGAACTGTGATTCCCTCGGCAGCGGAGCAGCAACCGAGACGATCGCCCCGAGATGGCCCGGTCCAAGCCTCCACAGATGCAGGTCGGTCACGCTGGCTCCGGTTTCCTCGATGGCGGTGCGGACCTCCCTCGTGACCCGTTCGTCCGGATTCATGTCGAGCAGAATCGCCCCGGTATCCCTGATCAGCCCGTATGACCACGATGCGATCACGCCGGCGCCCATAATTCCGGCAAGCGGATCCATCCACAGCCAGCCGAAGCTCCGTGCCAACAACAAACCGACAATGACCAGCACAGAAACGGCGGCATCGGCCATGACATGAAGAATGGCACCCCGCAGGTTGTTGTCCCGATGGGCGGCGGCGGCGTGGGTTTTGTGTGCGCCGTGACCGTGTTCGTGCTCCTCAAAGGGCACCGAATAATCCTGGTCGCCGATCCGCAGGTGGGCCGTGAAAGCGTGCGGCTCTGGGATCTCTTCAACGCTTTGCAGATAGCCGCCACCGTCGATCAAGGTGAAAACCTGCCTCGCTCCGTCAGACCTGATCGTCTTCAGCGTAACCGTGTCCGCGCCCGGAACCGGTCCGCTCTCGACACGCAGGCGGAAGACCGGTGGATGGTTCCGCTCGAAGATGCTCAGAAGCAGAAGACCGTGTGGCGTATCGAGGCGATGTTCCTCATCATGATCACGGTCGTGCGCCCCATGCCCGAGGTGATGATGATCGTGATCTCCGCCGGACAGCAG
>DATIMO010000548.1:0-8377 GCA_035475215.1 Acetobacteraceae bacterium
TACCTGCTTCCAGCAGTCCCAATGTCATTGCTCGCCCAAGTCCGCTCGCCGCACCGGTCACAATCGCGGTTGTCCGCTCAGTTGGCATGATCTCTCTCCATCACGATTAGCGTCATGCCCGCGAAGGCGGGCATCCACGGGAATCAGAGGACTGGCATGGAAATTCCTGGATTCCCGCTTTCACGACAATGACGATAATGGGCCCTTTGACGGGAATGACGATAGTGGGTCAATGTTATCGCCAGTCGGTACAAAACCGCTGTTATCATCGCCTCGTATCCCGCAACGCGCTAAACGGCACGTCCTTGTCCACGCGCACGTCACCCGGCAGCCCCCCGCAATGCGATGCCCCGACGACGACAGAGCCGCGTCCTGGAACAGCGCCTGCATCAGCACTAGCTCCGGCTCCATCACCGCCCCTGCCATGCCGAGCAGATCCACCCCAAAGGCCGCGATCGACTGAAGCTTCGACGCGTTCACAACCTTGGCGATCGAGTTCTCCGGCCCCGGCGTTCCCCCGCGCGACAGCGCCGTCATGGCGCGGAATCGCGCATAGGTCAGCCCTTCCGTCTCCGCCCACCGCGCCCAGCCGTTGCGTATTCCGGCACCCGCAGATGGGTGAAGAACACCTCATTCTGCGCCTCGCTGCCCGCCAGCAGTATTGCTTCGGTGAAACGGCCGATGCTGGAAGTGAAGGGCACGGGAGCAACCGCCCGCCCCAGTTCCTCAGCAATAACGCACAGCGCCTCCTAGCCAAGCCCAGCGCCGTCACACGTGGCTGGGATTGCCGCGCCGAGCCAGCCCATTTCCGCGATATCCCGCCACAACTCCCGAGCATAGACCGACGGCCCTGAAGCACCTCGTGCACGGCGCGCGGACACCGTTCGTTCAGAAACCGTCGCACCTGATCCCGCAGCAGCATGCTGTCTTCGGAGAAATCGACATTCATGGCGGTTGTCCTTCGGCGCACTGGTGGGCGTGCCAGAAAGCGTAAGCGTAAACGCAGATGCACGCTGATGACGCAGATACACGCAGATAAATCCCGATGCTACCCGATTCGCCTTTGGGCTTGTCGGTTGGCGCTGACGCGCCGCCGTGCTCACGATTCAACTGCGTACATTTGCGTCATCAGCGTGCATCTGCGTTGCTACTTTCTTGCGTTCCCGCCGGCACGGTGAGCATGATTGCGCTTTCCAATGGTTCCGCCTCAAGAAATCGCGCTCTGGATAGCCCTGGAAACCACCCCGCTGTTGAGCGATGACCCGATCATCAAGGCTGCCCGCTCGCGGCAGCTTGAGCTTACCGGCCACCTCGTCGAGCGCAAAATCACCAGCACTCCTCTCTCATTTCCAGGGACAGTACGGCATGCAGCCCAGGATCGATACCAACCTCGGCATCACCGGCGAACCGGACGCGTGGGTGCATTCGGCCTGCATCCTGTGCTCCAACGGCTGCGGCCTTGAGATCGCGGTCAAGAAGGCCGCATTGTGGGCGTCCGCAGAGCGGCCAATCACCCGGTCAAATTCAGCCATTTGGGCCCGAAGGGTGAGCACGGTTGGATCGCCAACAATACCAAACGCCGCGGTACAGCGCGGGCTGGGAGCAATCGAGTTCGCCAGCAGTGTCCACACGCGGGACCCTACTCTGCTGACGGGACGGAGTGATGCTCGTGCGTGATACGCCAATCGCCATCGATCTTCCGCAATCCGACTGTCAGCCGGAACAGAAACCCGCCTGCCTCCGGAGGGCCGCTAAACGTGGCGGAGCCGCACCGCATGATGGCGATGGCGATGGCGAATGCGACATCCTTGCCGGCGGTAATTGCAAGCTCCTCGATGTCGAACGCTTGTGACGGCTTGTGATACCTGAAGAACAGATCCCATGTCTTCTTGTACTCATCCATTCCTCGCGATTGCAGCGGAGGCGGAACGTCGAACATCACGATGTCCTGCTCATGATGGGCGAGAATACCGGAGAAATCATGCCGGCGGACTGCGTCCGCCCAGGCTTCGATGAGCGCCCTTATGTGACTTTCGGCCGTTCCGGCTTGCTGCATCATGGCTCTCATACCTCCTGTTTGCCGACGTATGTCGCTAGACCATGATTGCTTCAAGTTGAAGCAATCATGGCCTAGTGTCCCCTTGTTTGAGCGCGTGATTCACGCTTTCTGACTGGTCCGCCTCAAGCGATCACGCGCTAGGACGAATGTCGGGAGGCATATCCGACACACCGAATGGTTTTCATGCCCCCTCAAGTCCGATTCTGTTAGCTTCCGGCGAAAGCCCATGCCACGCATACGGGTTTGTATAGCCGACGCATCAGAATAGTTTCCTTATCAAGGAACAGCGTCGACGGTACTGCTCGTCCAGCCGCCGACCAGCTCAATCCGCCGCACGATCACTCATGCCTGAACCCTTCGGTCCGTTGGTATTGCAACGCGCATGATCCGCGCCCAGTCATTGATCGCCGCTTCCTGCCCTGGCACGATCTGAATCGCAAACTGCGTATAACCGGCAGCCGCCAGCGCCGCGATCCGATCCAGCAGCACCGTCTCGGTTCCGGTGAAGGTTGTTTGCCGGATCAGCTCGGCGGTGATGAATGGACGCTCGTCAGGCTTCACAAACAACAGATGCCCGCGATGGTTCTGCAGATATCGCGCATCCTCCGGCTCGAATTGCCGCGCCAGCGCCACATATCCGGCCACTTCCTGCGCCACCGACGGCGGCACGGCCGATGTATTGGGCAATCCGTCCAGCGCCGCATCCGCCGCGCGGTGCAGCAGCACGGCGGCGCGTGGCCCCGCCTGCGCCAGGGCACGGGGCGAATCGCACGCCTCGCCCTCCGCCAGCACGCAGCCAAGCGCGAACGCCGTGGCTGACAGATCCGCCCGATCGTGCCCGGCGGCCTGCCACGCCTGTTGCATCTCCTTCAGCTCTGCCACGCCGGAATCCACGCCGCCGATGAAATTCAGCCACCCCGCACCGAGCCTCGCCGTCAGTGCGCGCGACTTCGGCCCATACGCCGAGACATGCAGACGCACCGTATCGCGCGTGTTGATCAGACCCAGCTCCGGATTCAGGAACCGCACCCGCCGCCGCGCGCCTTCGACGCGCAACTCCGCCGTTTCTTCATCGAGCAGCGCCAGCACCACCCGCACATACTCTTCCATCTCCCCCAGCTTCATCGCGCCCAGCCCCATGGCGCGGCGGCCGGTGAACCCGGTGCCCACACCAAAATCGATCCGCCCGGGCGCCAATGCATTCAAGGACGCGAACGCGTTCGCCGCCACCGGCGCGATGCGATTGCTCGGGATCAGCACCCCGGTGCCGAGCCGAATGCGGGACGTCTTCACCGCCGCGGCAGCCATCGCGACGAAGCAGTCGGCACACAGCATCTGTGTGTCGTAGAACCAGGCATGGGTGAAACCGAGTTCCTCCGCGCGCTGCACGATCTTCCACGAGTCTGCCGCGGTCGGCAGTGCAATGCCGAATTCCATGAACGATCCCCCTTTTGGCGACCCCGAGCGTAGCCCCTCGCACCCGATGACCCTATGAACAAGTGGCCATGGACGCCTTGCGCGGCGATACGCCACAGCCGCGCCCCGCCCGTGCGCCCGGACGGCTGCTTCCCGGCCTGCCGCGACCGAGGCGCGGCGCTCATCCTGTTCTTGGAAAATCAACCGATGCCGCCGCATAATACCGCCGCACAATGAGGCAGAGCATGAACGACAAGCCGCTGCCCGATCCGCGAGACAGAATGACCACGCTGTTGCTGTACCGTCGGTGAACTTTCTCACCAATCTGGCCGATGAGGCGGTGATACTGCCGCTGACCGCCGGAATTGGCGTCATGCTGCTCGCGTTGGGTTGGCGGCGTGGCGCGATCGCATGGCTGGTCGCGGTGGTCAGCACCCTGGCGCTGATGTTCGTGCTGAAACTGCTCGGCTTCGCCTGCGGGCCATCCTTGTTGCGCGCCCCCAGCGGGCATACCGCCGTGGCCGCGGTGATCTGTGGTGGATTGGTGGCTATCCTGGCCCGCGGCGAGCGTCGGCTCACGCTGCCGATCGCCCTGCTCGCCGCCGCAGTGATCGGAATTTCCCGCCTGGCGCTCGGGGCGCACTCACTGCCCGAGGTGATACTCGGCGGTGCGGTTGGTGTCGGTGGGGCGGTCCTGCTGGCACGCTTGGCCGGCCGGCCACCCGACCGGTCGCGCGCCGCCTGGGTCGTGGGCGTGGTGGCCGTGGTTCTGGTCATCTTCCATGGGGAGCGCCTGCCGGCGGAAACGCGTATTCACAGCCTCGCTTACGTCATGGCCCAGGACCTGCATATCTGTCGCGGGGCCCCCGGCTGGGGCTGGGACCAATCCGATCAGGAACGCCCATACGTATCCTCGAGCCGGACGATATCGTCCTCGCCCAGATAGGGGCCGGATTGCACCTCGATCAACGTCAGCGGAATCTTTCCCGGATTCTCCAGCCGATGTGTGGCCCCGAGCGGAATGTAGGTGCTTTCATTCTCGTGCAGCAGCATCTGGTCGTCGTTGCGCGTGACCAGCGCGCTGCCGGTAACCACCACCCAGTGCTCGGCCCGGTGGAAGTGCTTCTGCAATGATAGCCTGGCGCCCGGATTGACCACGATCCGTTTGACTTGGAAACGATCGCCGGTGATCAGCGATTCGTAGAAGCCCCATGGGCGGTAGCAGCGGTTATGCGCGACCGCTTCGGACCGCCCTTCCGACTTCAGCCGGTCCACCAGCTTCTTTACGTCCTGAGCGTGGCCGCGATGCATGGCCAGCACCGCGTCTTCCGTGACAACGACCACCGCGTCCGACAGTCCGACCACCGCGGCCAGCATGCCATCACTCCGGACATAACAGTTGTCGGCGTTTTCCAGGATCGCGTCGCCGACCACCACGTTACCGCGCTGGTCTTTTTGCCCAAGCTCCCACAGTGCGGTCCAGCTTCCGACATCGGACCAGCCGAGATCCGCTGGCACAACGGCGGCCCGGTCGGTGCGCTCGGCCACCGCGTAATCCAGGCTGATCGACGGGCAAGCCGCGAATTCGGCCACCCCGAGCCGGATGAAATCCAGATCGGTCCGGCAAGCGGCCACCGCCGCGCGGGCAGCGGCGAGCACCTCGGGGCTGTATCGTTCCAGTTCGGCCAGCAGCGTCCGCGCGGTGAACACAAACATGCCCGAGTTCCAGAGGTGCCGGCCCGAGCACGCCAGATCGGCAGCCGTTGCTGCATCCGGCTTTTCGATGAACCGCGCCACCCCATGCACGCCCGGCGACGCAGCCAGCGGCGGTCCCACCTCGATGTAGCCGTAGCCGGTTTCCGCCGCGCTCGGCCGCATGCCGAAAGTGACGATGCAGCCGGTCCGCGCGGCGACCACGGCCGCCTGCAAATGCCGATGCAGCGCCGGCGTGTCGGTGATCGCCGCGTCAGCCGCCATCATCCAGAGGACAGTGTCTGGATCATCGGCGGCCGACAACAAAGCCGCAGCGGCAACCGCCGGGGCCGAGTTGCGCCCGACCGGTTCCAGCACGATGCGCGCGTCGGCGATGCCGGCGGCGCGAAGCTGTTCAGCGATCAGGAACCGGTGTTCCTGGTTGCAGACCACAATCGGCGGCGCGAATCCTCGGCCGGTCGCCCGCAAGGCCGTCTCCTGGATCAGCGACCGGTCGGAGATCAGCGGCCAAAGCTGTTTGGGAAAGCTTTCCCGCGACACGGGCCAAAGCCGCGTGCCGGAGCCGCCGGACAGGATGACGGGAAGAATGCGCAAATCAGCCAAGGCATTGGTCCTGCAGGGTGGGGTCGTTTAGCCGCCCGTTCCGTTGCATGTCCATGCCCGGTCCATTAACATTGGATCGGGTCAGCATAACACAGGAGGCCCGGAACCATGCAGATCGAGATTGAATACTGCGGAGCGTGAAACTATGAGCCGCGCGCCAACACCGCGCGGGACATGATCCTGGCGAAACTGCCGGAGGCCGACGTGAAGCTGCGGCGCAGCAGCGGTGGCGTCTTCGAGATCACGGTCGAGGGCCGGTTGCGCTACTCAAAAAAAGCAACCGGCCGGTTTCCGACCGAGGCCGAGGTACTGGCAACGCTTGGTTGATGTCCTGCCGAAAGCTGGCCGCGGTGCCTGCCGCGTGACGGTGGCACTTCAGTGACACGATGAACGGGTCCGCCCGGCTTGCCGGGACGGACCCGTTCCCGCATCCTGCGCGCCCGAATCGCGAGAAACCTGCATGTCCCACACCATCGCCAACGATCCGCAGACCGCGATCCGCGACGCGACCCAGCGGATCGAGCCGGCCCTGATCGAAATTCGCCGCGACATCCATGCGCACCCCGAGCTTGGCTTCGAGGAGGTGCGCACCTCGGGGGTGGTGACCGGTGAACTGACCCGGTTGGGGATTGCGCATCGGACCGGGATTGGAAAGACCGGGGTGGTCGGGCTGATCGAGGGCGGTCGCCCCGGCCCCGTGCTGGCCATCCGCGCCGACATGGACGCGCTGCCGATCCAGGAAAACACCGGCTTGCCCTTCGCCAGCACGGTGCCCGGGCTGATGCACGCCTGCGGGCACGACATCCACACCACCACCCTGCTGGGCGTCGCCGCGGTGCTGAAGGACCTGGCGCCGCAACTGGCGGGATCGGTGAAACTGGTATTCCAGCCCGCGGAGGAAGGCGTGGGCGGCATGCGCGCCATGATCGCCGACGGGGTAATGGATGGGCCGAAGGTCGATTACGCGCTCGGCTTCCACAATCATCCGGACATGCCGGTGGGCACGTTCGGGTTCGTCCGTGGCGCGTGCCTTGCGGCTTCGGACCGGTTCGAGATCACCGTGCATGGCAAGTCTGGCCACGCGGCCTATCCGCACACGACGATCGATCCGATCGTTGCCGCCGCGAGTCTGATCCTGCAATTGCAGACCGTGGTCTCGCGCGAGGTGCCGCCGACCCGGCCGGCTGTGGTGACGGTCGGCGCGATCAATGGCGGCGCCACGCACAACATCATCCCCGACAGCGTGCTGATCAAAGGCACGGTCCGCACCCTGCATCCGGAGGTGCGGGACCTTGCGGAGCAGGCGATCAAGCGCCTCTGCGCCGGTATGCTGGAAAGCATGCGCGTCCGGTGCGAGCTCGATTATCGCAGGGGCGTGCCGCCGCTGGTGAACGACGATCGTGTGCTGGATCCCGCTGTCGTTGCCGTGCGTAAACAGCTTGGTGATGTGATCGAGCAAGGCCAGGCCAGTCTGGGCGGCGAGGATTTCGCGCTGATGGCTGATCTGGTGCCGGGATTTCAGCTTCGCGTCGGTTCATCGCAGCCGGGACGGGACGACAAGCTGCATAACTCGGCGTATCAGCCGGATGAGCGCTGCATCGGGTTTGGCGTGCAGGCGCTGGCGCGGGCGGCGCTGGAAATTCTGGCGTGAGGATTTGCGTCTTCGGCGCCGGAGCGATCGGTGGGTGGCTGGCTGGGCCTTTGGCCGAAAGTGGTGCCGAGGTTTCGGTGGTGGCGCGTGGGGCGCACCTGGCGGCGATACGTGCGGATGGGCTGACGGTGGAGATGCAGGCGCGCACCGTGAACGTGCGTGTGACCGCCAGCGACAATCCCGCCGATCTGGGACCGCAGGATGCGGTGATCGTGACGGTGAAGGCGCCGTCGTTGGGTTCGGTGGCGGAGGGAATCGCGCCGCTGCTCGGACCGGAGACGATGGTTGCGTTCGTGATGAACGGTATTCCGTGGTGGTATTTTCACGCGCATGGCGGGCCAATGGAGGGGCGGCGGCTGCCGCGGCTCGATCCGGATGACGCGCTATGGCGGGCTGTGGGGCCTTCGCGGGTGATCGGGGGGATTGCGTGGCCGGCGAGTTCCGTTCCCGCGCCCGGCGTGGTGCGCATGGTGAGCGGCGAGACGCTGGGGGTGACGTTCGGGGAGCCGTCTGGCGTTTTGTCTCCGCGGTTGCGGGCACTGGAGGGGGCGTTTCGGGCTGCTGGCATTCCGGTTGCGGTCAGTGAGGGCATTCGCGACCTGATCTGGCAGAAACTGATCTTCAATCTCAGCGCCGGGCCGATGTGCGTGCTGACGCAGTCGCCGGTACGGGCGACGCATGAGGAACCGGTATTGGTGGAAACGTCACGACGGGTGCTGGCGGAAGCCGCGGCGGTGGCGCGGGCGATGGGGCGATCGCCGGTGGTGGATGTGGAGCGGACGGTAACGGTGAATACGTCGTTAGGGCACCGGCCGAGCATTCTGCAGGACTTGCAGGCCGGGCGGCCGATGGAGATCGACGCGCTTTACACGGTGCCACTGGAGATGGCGCGCATGGTGGGCGTGCCGACGCCGACACTGGATTTGCTGGTGGGG
>DATIMO010000549.1:0-1956 GCA_035475215.1 Acetobacteraceae bacterium
AACCTTCATCGCCAAGCCCATCGGCAGTCCGTGCACACTCTCCTGCACATCAACCGGCAAAGGCGGGTCGAACCCGATCGCCCCGGCCGCTAGCACCCCGGTTGAAACCGTAACAATGCAGCACCCGGCGGTGATAGTGCCGTCATCTGTTTCCACCTCGACGCGGCGGCCCCAGCGTATGCGCCGGGCGGGCGTGTTAAGTCGGATGTCCAGCCCCTTGCCCAGAGTGGCGACGAAGGCGCCAATGCCGCCTTCGGGGACCAGATTGCTGCCATTCAGCGCGTTGGCTTTCCAGTCGGCCAGGCTGAACGCATCGGCATCGGCAGCGCAGATCACCGGACCTTCCCAGGCTTCGACGGTGGCCGCCCATTCATCGCCCGACATCCTGCGAGCAACCGCCGCCAAGGGAACATCGGGCATGCCGGGGCGCAGCAGCGCTTCGGCAGCGCCTTCGAACCGGTTCCAGGCGTCGTCGTAGCGCGCTTGCTCCGGCGCCGTCAGCCTGCGCCCGCCGATGAACGTCTGCTCGCGGCGCAACTCGTCCGCGCGCAACAGGCGGTGGCCCTTGTCGCGCGAAATGGGAACCAGCGGGTTATGCTCCGCCGCGTGCAGCCACACGGCGCCCATATCGAACCACACATTGCCGAGTTCCGCAGGATGCGCCGTCCAGGCGCGTCCGCCGATGCGGCCGGACGCTTCCAGCACCAGCGCGCCACGGCCGGCCTCGCGCAACGCGGCGGCGGCGCCGAGCCCGGCGGCTCCGGCGCCGATCACCACGACATCGACATCGGCCATGTGGGTTCCTGTTCTCCGGTCAGAATGTGCCAAGTGGCCCAGCCAGGTGCGGCGGGCAAGCCTCAACCCGTGTGGTTTGCCGCTGGGGCCGGCGAGCAATAGGCTTGCTGGCGGCAGACATGACATCAGGGGAGACGGGGCATGCGACGGTTCACCGGTATGGCGCTCGGCGCCGGTCTGGCGGTGCTGGGCGGCTCGGGCGCACTGGCGGCGATCGGGGACAGCCCCGATCAGCCGCTGGTGATCGCGTTCAATGGCGGCGGGGTGACGCTGGACCCGATCATGCGGGCAGAGAGCACCACGACTGCCTGGCAGCAGCACATCTTCGACACCATCACGATCGAAGGCGTCCATGGCGAACTGGAGCCGCGGATCGCCGTGAAATGGGAGAGCCCCGATCCCTCCACTTGGCGGCTGACCCTGCGGCCGGGAGTGAAGTTCCAGGACGGCTCGGCGATGACGGCGGAGGATGTCGGTGAATCGATCCTGGACACCGGGCGCAATCCGCGGTCTCAGTTCCGCGAACTGGCGAATTCCGTCAGCGGTTACAAGGTGGTGTCTCAGGATACCATCAACGTGACATTCAGCCGCCCGGACCCGACATTCCCGGTGCATCTGGAAGGCATTCCGGTGATGCCGGAGGCGCTGATCAAGAAAGAAGGGCGTGAGGCGTTCGCGAAGCATCCGATCGGTACGGGGGCATACAAGTTCGTTTCGTGGCTGGCGGATGATCATCTGGACCTGGCGGCGTGGGATGGTTTCTGGGGCGACAAGCCGGCCTTCACGCATGTGCATCTGGAAAGCATCCCGAACGGCGCGACCCGGCTGGCATCCCTGCTGTCGGGACAGATCCAGGTCGCCGAGAAGATCGACCCCGCGGATTTCCCGCGCGTGAAGGACAGCGGGAAGGCGTATATCTCGCTGACTCCAGGCCAGCGCACCATGTATCTGGCAATGGATTACTGGCGTGAGACAGGATCGCCGGGCATGCCGGCGGGGCAGAAGAATCCGTTCATGGACCCGCGGGTGCGCGAGGCGGTGTGGATGGCGATCAATGTACCGGCGATCAAGAACAAGATCTTCAACGGCGCCGCCGACGTCGCCGCGCAGTTCACGCCGCACGGGGTGGAGGGGTTCGATCCCGCATTGAAGCCACCGGAG
>DATIMO010000550.1:0-3472 GCA_035475215.1 Acetobacteraceae bacterium
AGGCGTTCGATGAACTCCTCGGCGCCGGCGAGCCGCGCGGCGCGCACGACATCGTCCAGCGTCAAGCCGGGACGTCCCGCGGTGATGTTGTCGCGCACCGTGCCGCGGAAGAGGAAATTGTCCTGCAACACCACGCCGAAGCTGGAGCGGAGATGCCGGAGATTGATTTCCCGCAGATCGGAGCCATCGATCTTCAGGAATCCTGAATAATCCCGGTTAATGCCCTGTAGCAGCCGCGCAACGGTCGACTTGCCGGAACCGCTGCGCCCGACGATCCCCACCATTGTGCCGGCCGGAACGGCGAAGCTGACCCGATCGAGAGCGGGAATCTTGGTCCCGGCATAGGTGAAGGTGACATCGTCGAAGGTGATCGCGCCAGCGAATTTCGGCCGCAGTCCGCCGGATGCGGCATCGGCTTCCAGCGGCCGGTTGAGTACCGCCGCCGCCTCTCCGATCGAGCCGCCAACCTCTTCGAAATCCTCGATCAGACGGGCAAGCCCGACCAGCGGCTGAGCGACACGCTGCGACAGCATCATGAAAGCGAACAGTCCACCAACCGCATATCCTTGCGTGTCATTCATGGCAATATAGACGCCAATCATGACGATGCCGATCCACATGAACCGCTCGACCGGCGTGACCAGCGTCTGCGGCCAATTGGCCAGCTTGCCGAACGCCATCCGGCGACGTCCGACCTCAGCCACTCGTTCATCCCAAAGCGACTTGCGCTGCGGCTCCAGCGCCAGCGATTTCACGGTGCGGACGCCGAAAATCGTCTCACCCAGCGCGGCCTGCTTGTTCGTCTCGGCCTGGATGACCCGGTGCAGCATCACCCGCAATGGCTTCAGGAACGCCAGGATGATCAGCGTGATCACACAGGCGCAGGCCAACACGATCCAGGCCAGCGTGCTGTCCAGGAAAAACAGGAAGGGCAGCAGTACAGCCAGCGTCATCAGATCGAGGAACGTGGTCAGCAGCTTGCCGGTCAGGAATTCCCGCACCCGGTGGATCTGGCTGATCCGGTACATCGTCTCGCCTGCCGGATGACGTTCGAAATAGTCGAGCGACAGACGCACCAGGCGATTGAACACGTGCAGGTTCAGCCGCGTGTCGATACGGACACCAACGGTGAGCACGATCAGCCGCCGGGCGAAGCCGAGCAGCGTTTCATAACCGACAAAGATCGCCATCAGCACCGACAGCAGCGTCAGCGTCGAGTAACTGTTATGCTGGAGCACACGATCGACTACCGTCATGACGACGAGCGGCGGAAAGATCGCCAAAAAACTCATGGTCAGCGAGGCGAGACCAATGTCGCGCAGCGATTTTCGTTCCCCCAGCACCAGGCCGGCGAGCCAGCGCAGAGAGAATGGAGCGTCGGCCTCGGCCAGGCCGCGATTGGCCCGCAGCAGGACTGCTTCGCCGGACCAGACTTCATTCAGGCGAAGTTCATCGACCGCGACCGCGGCTTCACCCTCAGGGGCCGTGGGGTCCTTGATGAAAACAACCTTGTGGGCCGCATTGGCGCCGACCAGCAGACCCGCGCTGCCGTCGTTGAACAACAGCACCGCTGGGCCGCTATCCTGGAAACGCAGCAGATGCCGCCAGCGCAGGCGCAATGCCCGCGACCACATGCCGGCACCGGCGGCCCAACCTGCCAACGATGCCGCAGAGGGTTGGTCCGCGGCCTCGACATTACGAAACTCGGCTGGGTCCAGCTCCATGCCATAATAGCGCCCAGCCATAATGAGTGCCTGGAGGCGCGGATGCAGCTTGTCGTCACCACGATAGCCGGCAACCGAGCGGTCACCGATTTCGGACGATTCCATATCGGACGGTGCAGCGGAACCGGAAGGGCTGACCGTGTCGTTCGTAAGGTCCACGAGCGATTCCTCTCAGCGGTGCGCCGAACGATTCGGCTACGCTTCCGGCCGACCTGCCGGAGGATTTCATCCGCCGGGTCGCGATCGGTCCGCCCTGTCTGCCCGCATTATTATGCCGCCAAACGGCAACAAAGAGCAAACAACCGGTCGGACATTGTTCAAAATTGTCTTCGATCGGTGGGACAAAACTATGACATATTCTCCCCTTCACGGGGAAGCGATTTCGACCCCGATCCCTGGCTGATCCGTCGGCGAGACAATGGTATCCATGGTGCGACGCATGCCTGAAGCAGACGACACGGTCGGAGCCTTCATTCCGGGTCCTCGGCTGGAGCACGATCCACTTGGGTCCGGTCGGCTGTCCGGTCTGAGTTTTGCCGCCAAGGACCTGTTCGACGTTGCCGGCAGCATCACCACCTACGGCAATCCCGATTGGGCCCGCACGCACCCGCCGGCGCAGGCCACCGCGCCGGTGATCATCGGACGGTTGCAGGCCGGAGCCCGGCTGATCGGCAAGACCAAGACCGTGGAACTGGCCTATGGCCTGACCGGAGAAAATGTCTGGCACGGCACGCCGCGCAATCCGCGTGCCCCGGACCGTTATCCCGGTGGATCAAGCTGCGGTTCGGCCGCGGCGGTTGCAGCCGGGCTGGTGGATTTCGCGCTCGGGTCCGACACCGGAGGATCGGTGCGCATCCCGGCCAGCTATTGCGGATTATTCGGCATCCGGCCGAGCTACGGAACGCTCAGCCTTGCCGGGGTGCGGCCGCTGGCACCAAGCCTGGATACGGCGGGCTGGTTCGCCGCTACCGCCTCGCTGCTGGCCGGCGTGGGAGAGGTGTTGCTGGCCGGCGTCCGGCATGACCTGAGCGGGCCGCTGCTGCGGGTCGAAGAGGCGTGGGTCAACGCACAGCCCGAGGTCGCCGAGGTGTTGCGACCGAAGCTGGAAAGACTTGAGCAGCTCCGAGGGCGCGCCATCGGCGTTCGGTTGGCGCCCGAGGGGATCGACAGTTTCTACGACCATTTCCGTACGGTTCAGGCCGAGGAAGCCTGGGCTGCGCTGGGCGACTGGATCGAGGCGACGCAACCGCGGCTCGGCCCCGGCGTCGCCGAGCGCTTCGCAGCGGCGAAGGCGGCTGATCCGGCCGCCGGGGCGCCGGGGCGGGCGTTCCGCCGCGCGCTGCAGGCCCGCATCCCCCCGCTGCTCGCAGGCGGCGCGGTCCTGGTATATCCGACCAGCCCCTGCCCGGCGCCATTGTTGACCGCCTCTGCCGCTGAGCTCGAGGCGGTGCGGCAGGCCACGGTGGGCGTCACCGCCATTGCCGGACTGTGCGGTCTGCCGGAGGTGACCTTGCCCGTCGGTACCGTGAAAGGGGCGCCGATTGGCCTGTCGCTGGTGGCGGGTCCGGGGCGCGATGCGGCACTGCTGGGGTTTGCCTGCGACGCGGCGGCCGTGCTCGGGCTGCCGGTATGACCGGCAGCTTCATGGCGATCGAGATCCGACCCGCAACCGAGGCCGACATCCCCGAGGTGCAATCGATCTATGCGCATCATGTTCTGACCGGGACCGGCACGTTCGAGGAGGAGCC
>DATIMO010000551.1:0-14185 GCA_035475215.1 Acetobacteraceae bacterium
GGCTTCCGTGAAGCGCGTCCCATCTTGAGGCGCGGTACCCGGTAGCGTCGCTGGCAATGGCGGCGCATCCGGGGTATTCCTGACGGAGGATGAAGCGATGACGATGACGTTTGCGACCCGGACCATTCCCGCGCTGCTGATCTCGACCGCTTTGCTGGGAAGCATGGCGGTACCGGCTATTGCTGAATCGTACGCCAATAATCCCAACAACCGGCAGGCGATCACACAATCGTCACCGAGCTGGTCCATCGAGCAGATGACACATCAACGCCTGAGCCAGTTGTATGACAATTTGCGGATCACGCCGAACCAGCAGCCGGCCTGGAATCGCTTCGCGCAGAGCTCATTGCAGAACGCCTCTGCGCTTGAGCAGCTCTATCGCCAACGCCGCGACAGCATGCAGTCCATGGACGCGGTGCAGAATCTGAACGCGTTCGCCCGCATTCAGACACAGCAGGCTCAGGATCTGCAGCGGTTGGTGCCGGAGTTCCAGGCGCTCTATACCGTGCTGTCGCCGCAGCAGCGTCAAACGGCGGATCAGATGTTCCGTAACTATTCCGAGCGGGGCCGGTCGCAGCTTTCGCAGCGATAGCGGGTCACGCCAACCGGGACGGAGCCGGTACGTATGCCGTATCGGCTTCCCCGGTCGGTGAAACCGGACTATACGCGGCGGCTCGCGCAGCCGGTCGGCATCGGCAGCGCCTTCAGGAGCGTTGTGATGAAGTCCGGAATTCACCCCGATTACCACGAGATCACGGTCGTCATGACCGACGGCACCCAGTACAAGACCCGGTCGTGTTACGGCAAAGCCGGCGACACCATTCGTCTGGATATCGATTCGAAATCCCACCCGGCCTGGACTGGGCAGCACCGCATTATCGATACGGGTGGCCAGGTCGCCAAATTCAACAAGAAATTCGCCGGACTGGGCATCAAGAAGTAGGGCTGCTCAAGGGGTTGCCCGCTGTCGGCCACCCCTTGAATCCACCTTTCGCGCTTGCCAGATCGTGATTGTCCGGGATGCCCAAGCGGGGTTCCGGGGTCTAGCGGGGCCGGCCCATTCGGGCGGTCCGACATCACGAACCTTGCTATCGCAGGAGGTTTGCCATGACGACTTTGGATTTCGCGCCGCTGTTCCGTACCGCCATCGGTTTCGACCGGTTAGCCCGTCTGATGGACAGTGCCGCTTCCGCCGCTGAGGCGCCGAGCTATCCACCCTACAACATCGAAAAAACCGGTGAAGACACTTATCGACTGACCATGGCGGTAGCCGGTTTCCGTCCCGAGGACATCGAGCTGGTCGTGAAGGAGAACACGCTCACCGTCTCCGGCCGCGCAAACGGCGAGGCGCCCAAGAACGAAGTGCTCTACCGCGGCATCGCCGGTCGCGCGTTCGAACGTCGGTTCGTGCTTGCTGACCATATCGTGGTCGATGGGGCTGACTTGCAGAACGGCCTGCTGCATGTGGGTCTGAAGCGCGTTGTGCCCGAGGCGCTGAAGCCGCGTCGGATCGAGATCGGCAACGGCGCCCCGGGGGCGCAGCAGATTGCCAATGACGCGCAGGGCAGCACCGCCAAGGCGGCTTAGATCTGCGTGTGATGAGTGAATCGGAGGGGGCCGGGAGACCGGCCCCCTTCTTTGTGGTGGCACTTTGATGCCTCGGCTTCAGCCGAATGGCCATGCCGGGCAGCGCGCCGTTTCAGCCTCTGGACCAGTTCCGGTTCCAGATTGCGCACGCTCAGACTGGCGGACACCAGAGCCTCCTGCGATGCGTCGGTGGCGGTCAAATGGGTGGTCGAAGAAGCAAGCTCCCCTCAGGCGCTGGCGCTGTTGAAGCACGGCCTGTTGGCGCCTGATCTGTTGATTGCGGAATGCGCCAACATCATCTGGAAGAAGCACCGCCTCGGTGAAATGACTGTTCGCGAAGCTTTACTCGCCGCCGTCTGCTGGAGCGTGCGGAGATCGACCTGATGCCGATGCGCCGCCTGCTGGACTGTGCGACTGCACTGGCGATGGCGCTCGATCATCCGGCCCATGACCGCGTCTATCTGGCCTGCGCGGAGCATGTGCGCCGGCCGTTTGTCACGGCCGACGCACGTCTGGTTCGCAAGCTCTCCGAGGTTGCCTCGCCGCCGTCGATCGAAGTCGTCCCACTCGCTGCGATGCCGGGCTGAAGGATTACGGCTCACCCAGAACCGGCAGCAGCGTACGACGCCAGGCGCTGTTCACGATCATCGCCATGCCGAGGTAGTAGGCCAATCCGGCGGATGCCAGCAGGCATGCCCCGCCGGCGGCGGCGATTCCGCCCAGCCCGGCGGTGGCGCCGGGTGCGATCAGGAACTGGGCCACGCCGGTCAGGCAATAGCCTGCCCCCAGGGTAAACAGTAGACAAACCATCACGACATTCCGGCTGGTCGCCGCGGCGCACAGCACGAAGGCTATGAATGCGAACGATTCGAGCAGGAACCCGAGCATCTCGTGCATGCCGTTCTGGGCCGAGATCAGCCCCGTGGCGTTCAGCAGCATCATTGCCCCGGCCGTGGCGTTGAACGCACCAAAACAGCAGAATGCGGTTGCATTCAGCGCGTTGGTCCGCCGGTACGCGAACAGGCCGGCAATGAACTGGGCCACCCCGGCGAACAGGATCACGATGAGGGCTGCGCTGAACATGTAGGATTGCGGCAGATAGCCGCCCAGAATGGTGGCCGTCATCCAGGTGCCGGTGGCGAAACCCCAAAGCCCAAGTGTACCCGGTTCTGCGACGGTCGCGGTGGCCCGCTCGGTCAGAGTCGTGATTTCATTATCGGGCAAGTGGGACACGACCGGACCGGCCTTGGTCCAGGTCTCGTGCTGATCCACCAGCCGATAGTCTCTGATTTCGGCAACGTCTGGCATGATGCCCTCCATCGGTAGGGTCGGAGATGTCCGGCCACGCATACCGTTGGAACAATACGGGCATTACCGGAGTTTGTTCGCCTGGGGTCAGAACATCGCGACTGTTCTGCTTGATTCTAAAGCAGGAATTACGCGGTGTTCACGGCGGGCGGCGAAATACGGCATCCGCCGCGCTGCGATGGCCATGCTTCCTGCTGATCTCGTTCTCGGTGCGGGCAATTTCGGTCCGCAACTCCTCGATATAGCTGCGCAATTCGTCGATGCCCCAGCTATCCAGCAGTGGTCGCTCCAGTCGCGGCCGCTTGCGCGGCAGTTCTTCATCCTCGGCCATTTCATCGCTCCTCGCACGAATACTGCTTGTTTACGAACCTCGGCATCAACCGCGGAAGGTCTTGACCGACCCCGATCCGGGCGTCATATCCCGTATCCACCCCGCGCTCGCGGTGCTCTCCTTTTGCCCCGCCGGCACTGTACGCCGGCCCGGATTGGGTCGCCTCGAGGCGGGCCCAGAAAGTGACAAAACGATGACCTTGCCGCTGATGCCGAAGGCCACTGCCGTGTGGCTGATCGAGAAGACCGCGCTCACGTTCACCCAGATCGCCGAGTTTTGCGGCATGCACCCACTGGAAGTCCAGGCCATCGCCGATGGTGAGGTGGCGCAGGGCATCGTGGGCTATGATCCGGTGGCGAACGGTCAGCTTACTTTGGAAGAAATCCGGCGCTGCGAGGGGGACCCGAACGCCCGGCTGAAGATGCTGCCCACCACGTTGCCGGCGCCCAAGCGCCTGCGCGGAGCGCGCTATACGCCTGTCGCCAAACGCAATGACCGGCCGAACGGCATCGCTTTCCTGTTGCGCAACTATCCGCAACTGACGGAGTCGCAGGTCACGAAACTGCTTGGCACCACGAAAGAGACGATTCAGAAGGTGCGCGAGCGCTCGCATTGGAACAGTGCGAATATCAAGCCCAGCGATCCGGTGATTCTTGGGCTTTGCACGCAGACGGATCTGAATGCGGCTGTGGCAGCGGCGAACGACCGCCTTCAACGGGAAGGGCAGTCGGTTCCCGTTCCCCCTCCGCCCGAGGCCGACGAGGCAGCCTGAGCAACTACACTGTCTGGGAACGGAGGCGCTCGATTTCCTCTTTCACCCGCAGTTTCTCGACTTTCAGGTGCATCAGGACGTCGCTGTCGGGACGTGGTCGCTGGTCTTCCTCGGCGATTCGCAGCTCTAGGCTGGCGTGGCGCTCTTTGAGCGAGTCTAGACGGGTCTGCAGGGTCATGTCCCCTCCTTTGCCCCAGGGTTCCTTCGCACGGCGATCAACCGGCCATCGTGGTACCGGCCCCGTTGATCATAACAAGCGGAACCACGACTCTTGTCAACGCTGGTTCGGCGGCCTCGTTGCCGGTGATCGGCTTCGCCCTGAATTATCCCCCACTGGATCGTTCCCTGGTGGGCTGATTCCTTCGCGCTGGTCATGTGGCGCCATGGTATGCCAGCGCTATGCTGAGTGATCGCGATACACTGCTTCGCAAGCTGCATGAACTGCGCAGCGAACATCGCGACCTCGACACGGTCATCGCCCGCCTCGCCAGCCAGGGCTCGATCGACCAGCTTCAGTTGCAGCGCCTCAAAAAGCGCAAGCTGATGCTGAAAGACGAGATTGCCTGGCTGGAGAGCCGGTTGATTCCCGATAATATCGCCTGAGCGATGCCGCTGGTCGGGATCATCATGGGGAGTCGGTCTGATTGGCCGACGCTGCGCCACGCATCGGAGACATTGTCGCTGCTGGAAGTGATCCATGAGACGCGTGTCGTTTCCGCGCACCGAACCCCCGATCGCCTGCGCGACTACGCGACATCAGCGCGTGCCCGGGGCTTGAAGGTGATCATCGCAGGAGCGGGGGGAGCGGCGCATCTGCCGGGAATGTGCGCCGCCTGGACCAGCGTGCCGGTGCTGGGCGTACCGGTCGAGTCGGCCGGGCTGAAGGGCATCGACAGCCTGTTGTCGATCGTACAGATGCCGCCTGGCGTTCCGGTTGGCACGCTGGCGATTGGTCGGGCCGGGGCCATCAACGCGGCGCTTCTGGCCGCCGCCATAGTGGCCGGCGGCGATCCGGCGCTTGCGGTGCGGCTGGAAGCCTGGCGGACAGCGCAAAGCGCCGCGGTTCCGGATTCACCCCCGGATGGGCCTGACACAGCGCCGAACCAGCCGGCATGACGTTCCCGCTGCCACCGAATGCCACGATCGGACTGGTCGGGGGTGGGCAACTCGGCCGCATGTCGGCGATAGCCGCGGCCGGCCTGGGCTATCGCTGCCATATTCTGACCCGCGAGCCGGACAGTCCGGCGGTGCAGGTATCCGCCGCGGTTACGATCAGCGATTACGCCGATCCGGTCAGCCTGCGCATGTTCGCCGCGGCGGTCGACGTGATCAGCTTCGAGTTTGAAAATGTAAGCGCCGAGGGGCTGGAGCTTCTGGCTGCGTTGAAACCTGTGCGCCCAGGGCCGCACGTGCTGCGCATCAGTCAGGATCGTATCGTTGAAAAGCAGTTCCTCAATCGGGCGGGCGTGGCAACCGCGCCATGGGCGCCGGTCCACAGCATGGCGGAGTTGACCGACGCAGCCGGTCGCATAGGTTTTCCGGCAATACTGAAGACCACGCGTTACGGATATGACGGCAAAGGACAGGCCCGTCTGCGCGTGCCACAGGATCTGGCGCCTGCTTTCGCCGCGCTGGAGCCGAAGCCGCTGATCCTGGAGGGGTTCGTCGATTTCGCGTGCGAGTTGAGCGTCATTGTTGCGCGCGGTGCCGATGGAGCGATCGCGGTGTTCGATGCGGTGGAGAATCGCCATCGGGACGCGATCCTCGATCTGACCCTTGCCCCTGCGCGTATTCCGGCGGCGGCTGCCGAGCAGGCGCAGGGGATTGCCGGGCGGATCGCTACGGCGCTTGAACTGGTCGGCGTACTTGCGGTCGAGCTGTTCATGGACAGAGACGGCAAGGTAGTGGCCAATGAAATCGCTCCCCGGCCGCATAATTCGGGTCATTGGACGATCGAGGCGTGCCCGGCAAGCCAGTTCGAGCTGCATATCCGCGCCATTGCCGGGCTGCCGCTGCCGCCGGCAGCGCGGCACTCCGACGCCGTGATGAAGAATTTGGTTGGGCCGGATGATCTGGCACTATGGCCGGCAATTCTGTCGACACCCGGGCTGATTCCGCATTTGTATGGCAAGGCAGAAGCCCGTACGCGCCGAAAGATGGGTCATGTGACGCGGCTGTTCCCGAAAGGCGGGCTGCCTGGGGAGTTTGGGGTGGCGGCGGCATTGGGGCCGCTTTCCCGATCTTGCCGGGAACAGTCGTAACGAAGGAGTACCGGCGAACCTTGCTCTTGTCGCGAACAGGGGCGCTTGCCGTGGGGGCAACAGAATTGGCCTGCGGCTGCATCGAGCAAACCGCGAGAATGCCGACGTCGGAACTCTGGCGGCAGGCGGTCGCAGTGACTGCAGCCAATCTCCAGTCGCTTCCCGCCTATCGCTTTGTGGCGTCGTTGGACGAGCTGAACAATATCCACGAAGCAAGACTCACCGCGCTGCGCAACCAGATGCCGATTGCAGTGATGTTCATGCTTATTGGAACGTCGATTGTTGCGATGTGGTTCACTGGTTACAATGCTGGCCAGACGACGTCTGACCAGCTTCATCATGTCCCTGACGATCGCCTTGCTGATCATGCTGGTCGTCGATCTGGACCGGCCGCATCGCGGATTGATCAATGTGTCCGTTCAGGCGCTTGTTGATGCGGGCCAGGGCATTCCGCGGTAGGCAGACTTTGCACGGCTTGACTTGCGTCAGGCTGTCAGGCTGATCCCCAGCGTGACACGGTATCGCCAGGGCAGGCCATGAAGCGCGACCTGACAATGCTGCTCGACCCGGACGAGCCTGCGCCGGTACGCGTGCTGCGAGCGGATGGCGGATCGGATCTGGTGCTCACGGCGGATCACGCCGGGCGGGCCATTCCGCGCCGGCTAGGAACGCTCGGCCTGCCGCAGAGCGAGCTTGATCGTCACATCGCCTGGGATATCGGCATTGCCGGCGTGACCGAGCGCCTGTCGGCGGCGCTGGATGCTGTTGCCATTCTGCAAGAATATTCGCGACTGGTGATCGATTGCAACCGATCGCCGGACGTGCCCAGTTCGATACCGGAGATCAGCGAAACCACGGAGGTCCCGGGCAATCGCGGCATCACCGGGGCTGAACGACTGAGCCGTGAACGTGAGATTTTCGCGCCGTATCATGCGCGGATGGATCAGCTTCTGGAAACCCGTCGGCAAGCCGGGCGACGCACGGTGCTTGTCGCCATGCACAGCTTCACGCCGGTATTTCGAGGCGAATCGCGGACCATGCATGTCGGAGTCCTGTATAACCGCGACACGCGCCTGGCACTTATCCTGCTCGATCTGCTGCGTGCCGAGCCAGGCCTTAGTACCGGCGACAATGCTCCGTACAGCGTCAGCGATCTGACCGACTACACAGTTCCGGTTCACGCCGAACGACGTGGCTTGCCGCATGTGGAGGTCGAGATACGCCAGGACCTGATCGCTGATGAGCGCGGGCAGTCGGATTGGGCCGGACGATTTGCCCGACTTCTGACCGAGGCTGATCGCCGCTTGGGGGAGATCGGGGCATGACCGGATCGGTTCTGAGCCGCGAAGTGGACATCGACCCGAAGAATGCGGCGTTGCTATTCGTCGATATCCAGAACTACTGCTGCCGTCCCGATGGTGGTGAGTATGCGGGGCTTAGCAATACCGAACGCGAGACGCGCTACGGCTATTTCTTCCGCACGCTGAAGGAAACGGCTCTGCCCAACATGCGGCGCTTGCAGCTTGCTTGCCGTGGCGCTGGCATCGAGGTGATGTACACGGTCATCGAAAGCCTTACCCATGATGGACGGGACAGCAGCCTGGATTACAAGATCAGCGGGTTGCATGTGCCGCGTGGTTCCTGGGACGCGAAGGTGCTCGATGCGATCGCACCCGCAGCGGACGAGATCGTCATTCCAAAGACATCATCGTCGGTATTCATCTCCACCAACATCGACTATGTGCTGCGGAACCTGGGTGTGCGGTCATTGATCGTCGCCGGCGGCCTGACCGATCAGTGCATCGATTCGGCAATCCGCGATGCGTGCGATCTCGGGTATCTTGTAACTGCGGTCACAGATGCCTGCGTCACATTGAGCCAGGAGCGCCATGATTGGGCGTTCCGCAACAACCACGGCTATTGCCGGCAGCGCACTACGGCGGAGATGCTGGCGGAGATCGACCGGCTAAATCAATCGGACGACATTTTTAGTAAGGATATCCACCAGGGCGGCAGCAACAGAACAGGTGATACGCTGGCAAGTGACCAGGCTAGGCCGGCGGCCAGCATATAATCGAAAGTCGTCCAGCCATGCGCTCCAAGCGCAGAAGGAATGCCTGGTTGTCGAGGCGTCGTGCTGCTGCGTCGATTGCTCATGCGGCGAATCCTGCTTTGCAGCAGGGAACTGGGCAGATGTTTCGCGACGTGCAAGCGGGCCTCTCTTGCCTGTGCATAACGAAATCGACAGCTCCCCTGGCGGAAGTGGGTCTGATACGGGATGATGGCGGCTTCCGCCCAGCCGTGCCGCGTATGAAGGGAGCCATCGATGCCCGATGATTCGGGGCTGCATCTGGCCGGAATCGGAACCGGTCCGCGCAGCATCGAGGGCCGCCCTTCCTGGATTGCCGCCGGCATCACCCTCGCTATCCTTTCCGTGTCCTATGGCGGGCCGCTGATCATCGTGGTCGGCCTGAAGACGATACAGGAGGCGCTTGGGACCGACCGGTCGGTCCTGGCGCTGGCGGGTGCGTTCGTTTGGGTCGGGACCGGGCTGGGCGGGATCATCATGGGGCGCGTTGCCGACCGGATCGGGATGCGCGCCACAGCCATGTTCGGGGCCGCGATGATGGCGCTGGGGCTGGCGGTGTCCGCCACCGGGTCGCTGCTGGCGATCCTGATCGGGCATGGCCTGCTGATCGGGCTGATCGGCAATGGCGCGCTGTATCCACCACTGATCACGTATGTCAGCCGCTGGTTCGATCGGCGTCGCGGCACCGCGATCGCGCTGATCTCATCGGGACAGTACATTGCCGGCGTGATCTGGCCGTTCCTGTTCGAACGGATGATGGCGACGATCGGCTGGCGGGCGACGATGCTGTCCTATGCGGCGCTGGTGCTGGTGGCGATTCCGCCGCTGGCCTTCTGGTTCCTGGTTCCGCCGCCAGAGCCGGTGCGCGGTTTTGCCGGTGCGAGCGCGGTTGCGCGGCACGGGCGGGTGCTGGGAATGCGGCCAAGCGCCGTACAGGCGCTGCTGTGTCTGGGGGGATTCCTGTGCTGCGTGCCGATGGCCCTACCGAACGGCCATCTGGTCGCATTCTGCAGCGATATCGGCATTTCGGCCGCGGACGGCGCGGCGATGTTGTCGGTGCTGCTTGGTTGCGCATTCATCAGCCGGCAGTTCTGGGGTGCCTTTGCCGACCGCTACGGCGGGTTGCGTACCGTGTTTGCCGGATCCGCATGTCAGGCGGTGGCGATCGTCGCGTTCATGCTGACCCAGAACGAGGTTGGGCTGTTTGCAGTGGCTGCGGGATTCGGACTGGGATTCTCCGGGATCATCCCGGCTTACGTGGTGGCGATCCGGGATCTGTTCCCGGCGGCCGAGGCGTCCTGGCGGGTGCCGCTGTTCCTGTTCACCGGAATGGGCGGGATGGCATTCGGAAGCTGGTTTGCCGGCACTTTGTATGATCATTTCGGCTATTACACGCCTGCGTTTGGTGCTGGGGTGTTGTTCAATCTGGCCAACTTGACGGTGATCGGGTTCCTGGTGGCGCGGCAATGGGGCGGAAGACGGCTGGTGGCTGCCGTTTCGTAGCTGTCGGTCCCGGCTATCCGCGCGCCAGTGCCGCTTCGGTGTCGGCGGTCCGCCGCTCTTCGGCGATCAGTGATGCAAGAGTGGCGGGATCGCCGGGATTGCGTTCCTGTTCCCACACGGCTTTCAGCACGCGATGGGCGAGACGGATTGCTGGCGCATCACCGATCGTTTCGCGCAGTGCAATCACGCAGCATGCGGCCGGCAAGTTCCTGCATCCGGTAGGCGCGACGCTGCGGCGAACGTTTCGGCAGCGGGATCAGATAATCGCTTCGCTCTTAACCGAAACACTGGCCGGGACCAAGCTGCTATCGATGTGCGCGACCGATGGAGGATCAACCCGCATGATCACCTTGTGCATCCGCTATACGATCGACTCGAAGAAGCTTGATGCGTTCGACGCCTATGCCCGCGCCTTGCGCGCGCCGATCGAGCGCTGTGGCGGGTCCTCGGTCGCGTATCTTCTGCCGACCAAACTCGCCGGACCGACCAACCTGGCACTGGGGCCGATCGATTTCCCGGACCTTGCCACTTATGAGCAGTACCGTGCGAGGCTGGCGATCGACCCCGGCGCGGTCGAGGCACTGCGCCGCGTGGAGGAAAGCGGGGCGATACTTATCGAGGACCGCAGCTTCCTGCGCCGTGCGATTAACGTCTGAGGGGTCGGGCCGGCGGCGGCAACGCCGCAGCGTCAGCCGGTGATCCCGACATTCCAGAAGCACGGCCACGCCAGTGGGGTATAGCCCGACAGCTTGTTCGAAATTCCATAGAGCTGGAGGAACTCGCCGAGTTTGATAGTCGGTACGTCGCGATAAAAGATCGCCTGGATTTGCCGCCACGCGGCCATCCGCTTCGCCGGATCGTTTTCGGTGACGAAGGCATCCAGCGCGGTGCGCTTGTCCGGTGAGTCCCACCACCCCGGATAGGTCGGGTTCATGATGGTGATCAGCGTCGGGTCTGCGACGAGACTGTGCGAGGCAATGAAGGCTTCCCAGAGATCGGGGTTGGTGCGTTTTTGCAGCAACGTTGCCCAGTCCATCACCTGAAGGTCTATCTTGAAACCGACCTCCTCGAGCTGCTCCTTCGCTACCTGGCCGATCTTGAACATGTAGTCGTATTGCGTGGTGACCAGAAATCGCACCGGCTTGCCGGTATATCCGGCTTCCTTCATCAGGGCTTTCGCCTTGTCCGGATCCTGGACGTTGTAGCCGGGCGTCTCCGGGTCGTACCAGTCGGTGCCCTTCGGGTAGATCGACCCTTCAAGGTGCCACAAAGGCGGTGCACCGAAGGCAGCGGTCAACATGTCGGACGGCACGATTGCGTATCGAATCGCCCGCCGCAGCCGCACGTCGCTGAGTACTCCTGCCTTGGTGTTGAAGATCATGTTGCTGGCATTTGGCGAATCTACCAGCCCCTGCTTCACGTTGGGCTGATTGGACAACCGCGCATATGCCTCCGGCGTGAGCAGATCGGCGAAATGGTATTGCCCGCTCAGCAGCCCGTCCACACGGGTAACTGGATTGGGTGCGGGGACGAAGCGTAGTTCGTCGATCAGTGCCTGGCGCCGGCCGGCATACCCATCTGGTGGGCCAGGTGGTGAGACGTAATCGGGCACTTTCGCCAATCTGATATACTGGTCGGGTTTGTACTCGATGAGCTTGTACGGCCCGGTGCCGATGAATTCCTTCAGTGGATCCGGCGCCGTGGCAAGCCGCTTGGGCATGATCGCCGCCGCTCCGTTGGGATAAGCGAGCAGTGCCAGCATCGGCGCATAGGGTCGCTTCAGCGTCATCACCACGCTGGTGGGGCTGTTGGCAACGATGCTGTCCACGTAATCGCCGCCGAGACGACCGCGGGGCGACAGCCGCATCCAGCGTTGCAGCGATGCGACCACATCATCGGCATCCATCGTGGTGCCATCGTGGAAGCGCGCATCGGTCCGCAGCGTGATGGTGTATCGCTTGCCGTCGTTCGAGATGTCGGGCAGCGCGGCCGCGAGTACGGGAAAGAAATGCAGGGCGGGATCGAAGATATACAGCGTTTCATGGATGTGCTGATCGATCTCGGACACCAGGTCAGCCGTGAAGGGCATCGGATCGAGTGAGCCGGGATCGCCGATCGTGGCAACTGTGATCGAGGTCGATTGCGCGGAGGCGTTTCCCCATGGCAGCAGGGCGGTCGCTCCAGCGCTCAGCAATGTGCGGCGATTGAGCCTGTTGTGCTCGTCCATCGGTCCCTCCCATCCAGGTCATTTGACTATCGCCGAGACGAACGGGCGTGACTACACTCGCCACCCAAGGTTACGGTGTCGTCCCGAACGGAGAACACGCCGTGGATCAAAAAAAGGCGCGAGCCGAACCGCTGTTCGGACAGCAATGCGCCGTGCCGCTCATTACCTGCTGGATGAAGAACGAGACGTTAAGCGACGACGACGCTGCTCTTTGCAGATCATTGGCCGAGGCTTCTGCGAAGGTGAACGAACCGTGGCTGAGTTTCTGCACATCCGCAGACATGGCAGAGTACCTTGCCGAAGCGGGTTTCGCCAGTATTGAGCTGTTTGGACCTGATGAAGCGTCCAACCGCTATCTCCTCGGCCGTAGGGACGGTGCACGACTGCCCGGCTACTTTCAGATGGCAAAAGCAACTGCGACGATTTGACCTGCCAGAGCGGCAGCGGGAGATTGAGGCGGCCCTAGTTGTCTTCGACTAGCAGATTGGCATCGCGTGCGATCTGCCACCCGCCATCCGGTGCCTTGCGCAATATCGTCAGCGTGTGGCCGGATCGGCGTAGCGGTGTCCCGTTGTCCGATGGAGTCACAATCATCTCGATGTGGTTTCGCATATAAGCCCAATCGCCGAGTATCTGGATCTCCTGGATATTGCTTGTTCCTTCGACCCGGAGCTGCTTCATTGCTTCGGACGCAGCCGCGAATTCCTGTTTTCCGAACGGCTTCCCGCCAGGGGCCATGAAAATCACGTCGTCGGTCATCAAACCAAGGACTGTTTCAATGTCACCGGCCTTGCTGGCTGCAAGCCAGGTGTCCACCAGTCGGCGGATGGCATGTTCATCATCCGTCATTTTGGCCTCCCATCCGGACTCGACTGCCGTTAGCGCCGGGTGGCATCAGGTGCCCACGCGTTGCCAGTGCTCGACGACGAAGCCGTCTTTGTCTACGTGCGCGATCTGCCGCGTGATCATCGGCCGGCTACCATCGCAGCGCCAGTCATAGATGGTTTGATGCCCGCTGGCGAAAGCGGGAACGAAATCTGCATTGGGGTGCGTGCGGCACCACTCGGCCGCGCCGCGGTTCACCTGGCTGGTATCCGCCTTGCCGCAATTGAGGTTTGCGCCGGCCAGACAGGCCATCAACTGGCCGTCCACGCAGCGGATTACGCCGTTCCGGATCACCTGAGGCGATGTCATGTTGGCATGGAATGCGGCGATGATCGCGGGTGCCACCGCCTCGGGGATTGCTCGTGTCGCGGCATCCGTTTCACCAGCGCGGCAAATCTGCGCCCGTGCAACCTGTGGAGCCAGCATCAACGCTGAGATGGCGACCATCATGGCAAGCAGCCAAAGAGATTGGCGTCGTCCTGGGTGCATGTTCGGCTCGGCTGCGTTTGGCGGAGTGCAGCGTGACTATGCCATACTCTGCGGACCAGACCGCAACCGGGGGGAGGCCATGAAGATCGTCGATGCGCAGGTGCATATCTGGTCGAGCGGCACGCCCAGCGGTCACCATCGCCAGACCTCGGTGTTCACGGCGGAGGAATTGCTGCGGGAAATGGACGCGGCCGGCGTTCATGCCGCGGTGATCCACCCGCCAAGCTGGGACGCGAACGCCAATACGATGGCGATCGAGGCGGTGCGTCGGCATCCGAGCCGGTTCGCGATCCTGGGCCAGTTCCCGCTGGACAAGCCGGAAAGCCGCGGCCTGCTGGAGCACTGGAAGGACCAGCCCGGCATGCTGGGCCTGCGCACTGCGCTGGTGCTGCCGCACCAGCAAAGCTGGCACGAGGACGGTACGCTGGACTGGCTGTGGCCTGCGGCGGAGCGGCTGGGCATACCGTTCGCAACCATGGCGTGGCGTTTTCTGCCCGCATTCGCCCGGATCGCCGAGCGGCATCCGCGGCTGAAGCTGATCATCGACCATCTGGGCGTGGTCCGCGCGGCGCAGGACGACGCGGCATTCGAAACTGTTCCCGAACTGGTTGCGATCGCTCGCAAATACCCGAACGTGGCGATGAAGGCGACCGGCGCGCCCAGTTATTCCAGCGGCGTCTATCCATTCCGGAACATCCACGACCATCTGCACCGGCTTTACGATGCATTTGGG
>DATIMO010000552.1:0-4187 GCA_035475215.1 Acetobacteraceae bacterium
GACACGAGCGCCTACACCGCACTCGATTTCCGGCGATCCGACTTCCACGAACTGGAATGCTGGGAGGTACCGAACCGGCTGGAGCTGTGGGCTGCAACCGACATTGCATCCTTGGTCGAAGCCCTGACCGTTCGTTTCGGCCGGCCCCCTCCCCTGCCCGTCTGGACCGATAACGGCGCCATCATCGGCCTGAAAGATGGCGCCCGCAGCTTCGAACGCCTGAACCGCATGATCGAAGCCGGCGTGCAGGTATCCGGCTTGTGGTGTGAGGATTGGGCCGGCGTGCGGCGGACCGCGTTCGGCACGCGGCTGTTCTGGAACTGGGAATGGAACGCCGAGCGCTACCCCGACCTGCCGCGTCACATTGCCGACCTTGCGGAACGCCGCATTCGCTTCCTCGCCTACGCCAATCCATACCTGTCCACCGACGGCCCGCTATTCGCGGAAGCCGACGCGCTGGGCCTGTTCGTGCGCAACGACACCGCCCGAACCTATCATCTTGATTTCGGCGGCTTCACGGCCGGCATGGTGGATTTCACCAACCCCGACGCGACCCGCTGGTTCATCGACCGGATCCTGCGCCGCAACATGCTGGATTTCGGAATCGCAGGCTGGATGGCCGATTTCGGTGAGTATCTGCCGACCGACGCGCAACTCGCGAACGGCGACGCAATGCTGCTGCACAACGCCTGGCCTACGCTGTGGGCCGAATTGAATGCGCGTGCGATCGCCGAGACCGGGCGTACCAGCGACGCACTGTTCTTCATGCGCGCGGGGTTCACCGGTGCGCCGCGCCATTGCCCGCTGCTGTGGGGCGGTGATCAATCGGTTGATTTCTCTCGCCACGATGGCCTGCCGAGCGCCTTGTGCGCAGCACTGTCGTCCGGCCTGATGGGCAACCCGTATCATCACAGCGACGTCGGCGGCTACACCAGCCTGTTCGGCAACCGGCGCACGCCGGAACTGCTGATGCGCTGGGCGGAGATGGCGGCCTTCACTGCCGTGATGCGCACGCACGAAGGCAACCGGCCCGACCAGAACATTCAGGTGGACAGCTCCCCCGGCCTGCTCGCGCATTTCGCGCGCATGACGGTGCTGTTCCGCGCCCTGGCGCCGTATCGGCGCGCGCTGGTGTCCGATGCCGTCACGCGCGGCCTGCCGATGCAGCGCGCACTGTGTCTGGAATTTCCGGATGATACGAATGGCTATGCAGTGCAGGATCAGTTCCTGCTCGGCCCTGATCTGCTGGTTGCTCCGGTGGAGTCAGAAGCCGCCCGCGCGTGGAGCGCCTATCTTCCGGCCGGAGCCGACTGGACGCATCTATGGAGCGGCGCGACGCATTCCGGCGGACGCCACGTCACTGTATCCGCCGCACTGGGCGAACCTTCGGTATTCTGGCGACAGGGCAGCCGGTTCGAGGAACTGTTCCGTGGTTTGCCAGCTTGACATCCACCCACCACCGGGTGTGATCGCCCCCTGCATCCAACTTCCGGGGAGAAACGTGAATGCGGCGACCTGGCCTTGCGGCCGCGATGATGCTGTTGCTGGGTGGCTGCACGGTCGGTCCGGATTTCTCACCGCCACACTGGGCCAACCCCGTCTCCTGGTTCGAAGGCGAACCCAAAGTGACGCGCCCCGAACCCAGCGAGACAGTCGCCGCGCCGGTCGATGTGGCGTGGTGGAATCTGTTCCACGATCCGCGGCTCAGCGCGCTCGAAGAGCAGGTGGCAGCTACCAATTTCGACGTCCAAACCGCAACGGCCCGGCTGGCGCAGTCGCGCGCCCAGCTTGGCATCGCCCGCGCGGCACAGTTCCCCAACGTCAACGCCAATGCGTCGTACACGCGCGAGAAAGCCAGCGAAAAAGGCGTATTCTCCAATCTCGGCCCGAATTCCCAGAGCGCCACCAGCTCAACTACACCGGGGCAATCGGCCAACGGAGCGTTCGGCAACTCGGCCGGCGGGCCGCAATCGACCGCTCTCGCGCCATTCAACATCTATCAGTACGGCTTCGATGCCGCCTGGGAGCTTGATCTTTGGGGTCAGGTGCGGAGATCGGTCGAATCCGCAAATGCCAGCGTAAACGCCTCGGCCGATGCGCGGCGCGCGGCGCTGATCACGGCACTGGCCGAAGTGGCGCGCGACTATGTGGACCTGCGCGGTACGCAGGAACAACTTCGCATCGCACGTGAGAACGTCAACACCGCCCAACAGGGGCTGAAGCTGACACAGGAACGCGCGGCGGCCGGTGTCACCACCGATCTCGATGTCGCCAACGCATCAGCACAGGTGCGCACCACGGCCGCTCAGATTCCGGCGCTGGAACAGCAGGAACATCAGTTGATCAACGCGCTGAGCTTCCTGCTGGCGAAACCGCCGAATGCGCTGACGCGGGAACTCGCGGTTCCGCGGCCGGTACCGCCGGTGCCACCGCGCGTGCCGATCGGCTTCCCGTCGGAGCTTGCCCGCCGGCGCCCCGATGTGCGTCAGGCCGAGCAGCAGCTTCACGCCGCAACGGCGAATATCGGTGTCGCCATAGCGGCGTTCTATCCGCAGGTCACGCTGAACGGCAGCTTCGGATTCCAGGCGCTGGACTTCGCCAACCTTTGGACAGGGGCTGCGCACCAGTTCGCGCTTGGTCCGGGCATCACCATCCCGATCTTCCAGGGCGGCCAGCTTCGGCAGACGGTCGTGCTGCGCCGGGCGCAACAGCAGGAAGCGGCGATCCTGTACCAGCGGACCGTGTTACAGGCTTGGCACGACGTGGACAACGCGCTCGATGCGTACCGCCGGGAACAGCAACGACGGGGCCAACTTGTACAGGCGGTTGCCGACAACCGGCGAGCACTTGGGCTGGCGCAAAGCCGCTATCAGCAGGGCGTCGCGAACTTCCTGGATGTGTTGACGGCTGAAACCAATCTGCTCTCGACCGAGCAGCAGCTTGCCAACAGCACGACCGCGGTCTCCGACAATCTGGTTGCACTCTACAAGGCGCTTGGGGGTGGCTGGGAAAGCACCTACCCCAACGGCCCCCTCTCCTAACCCTCCTGCAAGGCGGAGGATTCTGGCCAGGCTCCGCGAAACGACACCATCACCTCCCAATCGTCTCCATCGGTACAAACCCCCGCCACCGTCCGGGCTGCTCCGGTTGATCCGAATAGCCGCCAAGCTTATCCGCTGCCCGACCGATCAGATCAGCAAACGCCATCCCACGCGCCGACAACACCGCATCAAGCTCGTCCAGCATCCGCGTCAGCGCGCCAAATTCCTCGTGCATCACAACCGACAGCACTTCGGTGGCCGAAGCGCCAGCCAACGCCAGCCGTGCCACATCCGCGCCGGTGCGCGCACCATTGGTTCCGACCAACGGAAACCCACCACCCACAGCACGGCGACTCAGCGCCAAGGCGCGACACACGATCGGCAGCGCCCACGGCCCGCCATACGCGCCCGAGGTCCCCAGCACAGGCGCCATCGTATCCAAATCCGGCACCATCGCCATGAACCGGCCCATCATCACCACCGCGTCCGCTCCCGCCTGCGCTGCCGCCAGTGCCAGCGCGGGCAGATTGGCGGACAGGCCGGTCAGCTTCACCCAAAGCTGCATCCCGGCCGTCGCACCGCGAACGCGCGACACCAATGCACCAAGACTTCCCGGATCGGTTTCTTGTGCAATGGCACCAGGCGCCGCCTCCGACGCATGCGGCGCCCCCACATTCAGCTCCAACACCCGCAGCCCGGCGATGCGCGCCAGCCCCGTAATGCGTTCGGCGTCCTCCGCGGTGCCAAGCACCAGGCTGGCCGCCACAAATCGCCCGTTGCGCGCGGCTTCCGCATCGATCGCGGCAAGTGCACCGAACCACTCGGCCGGATCGCGCTGCGCAAGTCCCGACCGGCAGAACAACGACACACCTCGCGCATCCAATCGATGGTCAGCAGTCAAAAACGCATAATCCGCCCGATCGAGCTGACGCGCCGCAGCCTCCGACTCGTTTACCGATTTGGCGATGACCCCCGCCGCGCCCGCAGCAAGCGCAGCGCGGATGCCGGCCTCCGTCATCACCGGTTCACCGGATCCGCAGATGATCGGATTTGGCAGGGTCAACGAGCCGATGCGGGTAGTGAGACGGTGGGTCATACGATCTGCCTGTAACGAGAGTTGGGACGGCCCAACAGACTTCACCAAAT
>DATIMO010000553.1:0-1745 GCA_035475215.1 Acetobacteraceae bacterium
GCTCTGCATCGCAGTCGGCATCGCACTTGGGCAGGCGTTGCCGAGCCTGTTCCATGCTCTTGGCGCGGCCACCGTGGCGGAGGTGAACCTACCGGTCGCGGTGCTGGTCTGGCTGATGATCGTGCCCATGCTGCTGAAGATCGACCTTGGCGCCCTGGGGCAGGTGCGCGAACACTGGCGCGGTATCGCGGCGACGGTCGGGGTGAACTGGCTGGTCAAGCCATTCTCGATGGGGCTGCTTGGCTGGCTGTTCGTGGGCTATCTGTTCCGCCCGCTGCTGCCCGGCGGGCAGATCGACGCTTACATGGCCGGGCTGATCCTGCTGGCGGCGGCGCCTTGCACGGCCATGGTGTTCGTATGGTCGAACCTGGTCGATGGGGAGCCGCATTTCACGCTGTCGCAGGTTGCGCTCAATGACACGATCATGGTCGTTGCGTTCGCACCGATCGTGGCGTTGCTGCTGGGTCTGTCGTCCATCACGGTGCCCTGGAACACGCTGATCCTGTCGGTTGTCCTGTATATCGTCGTGCCGGTGATCGTGGCACAGCTCTGGCGGCGGTCGCTGCTGGCGAAGGGCGGGGCGGGGGCGCTCGCCAGAACGCTGCACGGCCTTGCGCCGCTGTCGCTGTTGGCGCTGCTGCTGACCCTGGTGCTGCTGTTCGGACTGCAAGGCGAGCAGATCATGCGCCAGCCGCTGGTGATCGGGCTGCTGGCGGTGCCGATCGTGATACAGGTCTATTTCAACGCCGGGCTGGCCTATTGGCTGAACCGGCGACTCGGCGTCGAGTGGTGCGTGGCCGGACCTTCGGCGCTGATCGGGGCGAGCAATTTCTTCGAACTGGCGGTGGCGACGGCGATTGCCCTGTTCGGTTTCCAGTCCGGGGCGGCGCTGTCCACGGTGGTGGGCGTGCTGGTGGAGGTGCCGGTCATGCTATCGGTCGTGCACATCGTCCGCCGTTCGCGTGGTTGGTATGAGCAGGGAATAACCGGCTGAATACCGATCCAACAACGCCGTACCACCCCCGGCGCCCGGAATGGATTTGGCGCGCGCCTGGGTCGCGTGATATATGGGTCAACCCGCGCCGGCCCTCGGCGGCGGGCGGATCGCTCGCGTCATATCGCACCCGATCGGCGGGTGCGCTGCAACAGGATAGGAGTAGGCGGCCAAGTGCAAGTTCTGGTGCGTGACAACAATGTCGATCAGGCGCTCAAGGCGCTCAAGAAGAAGATGCAGCGGGAAGGAATCTTCCGCGAAATGAAGTTGCGCCGCCACTACGAAAAGCCCTCCGAACGACGCGCCCGGGAAGCGGCTGAGGCGGTGCGGCGCGCCCGCAAGATGGAGCGCAAGCGGGTCGAGCGCGAGGGCTTCTGACGGTCTCAGCCCGTTCCAGCGCCAAATCCACCCATAGCTGTCCCCACGGCCGCCGTACGTGTTTTTGGGGCGGTTTCCGGCATGACCAGGGCAACCAGCAGCGTACCCGCCGCCCCTGCGGCACCCAGCGCCAGGAAAGCCCAGGTCTGACCGGCGGAATCGGCAACCCAGCCCGCCATGGCGGTGCTCAGCGTCGCGCCACCCGCCACGCACAGGCCGAACGCGCCCATGCACAGATTGAAATGCCCTTTGTCGCGTGTCAGGTCGGCAGCAATCAGCGGCAACATCACCCCGAACACCGCCGCGCTGATCCCGCTTATCGATTGCCAGGTCACCAGCTCCCACGGGCCTGGCAACAAAGCCAGCAGCACCG
>DATIMO010000554.1:0-2156 GCA_035475215.1 Acetobacteraceae bacterium
CGCCGGCGTTCTCCACGAGATAGAGGTACTCGTATGGGCCGATCTTCTTGACGCGCACGAATATCCGGCGACACCCTGACGGAAGCAGGACACCACTGCGAATCGTCTTCCGTCAAGCAATACGGCTAGGTTTTGCCGACAAATGGCCGGCGTTTTGCACCACAAGTTTGCCGGCCGACCGGAAACCCGCCGGGTTCCGCGATGCTCCCGCTGCAGGCCCGGACAAAGTGCGGAAGTTGGGTTTGACTTTTGCAGCTGCGCCAGCCGTACCGCTTTACTTGCGCCACCTGGCTCGTTCGCGCTCCGATGTGGACGCTTCCGCCCTGATTGGAAAGGCGTTCCGCAGGGCTTCCGCGACGCGGTGCATCGGCGGGGCCCAGTCACCGATCGAGTCTTGGCGAAAAATGCGCAGCAGCGGATACCAAGGACTGTCCTGCCGACCGCTGAACCAGCGCCAGCAATTGTCATAGCGATCGAGCAGGAACACCGGCTTTCCCAACGCCCCGGCAAGATGCACCACCGCTGTATCCACGCTGACGACAAGATCGAGATTGGAGATGATGGCGGCTGTGTCGGCGAAATCGGCGGCGTCAGACATAGGGTCGTGCAATGTCATGCCGGGGGGCGCGGTACGCGCTTCGAGTGCTGGCGGGCCTTTCTGCAGGCTGATGAAGCGCACGCCGGGGACAGCGCCGAGCGGCGCGAAATGCACCAGTCCGGCACTGCGGCGGCGGTCCAGGGTGGTGAAGCCGGACAGCCAGGGGCGTGCCTGACCGGCCCAGACCAGCCCGATGCGGGGGCCGGCGGGAAGGCGGTGGGACCAGGCCTCGACCAGGATCGGATCGGCGCGAAGGTACGGAATTGGCGCGGGGATGGTTTGCAGAGTTGTGCCGAACGCGCGCGGCAGGCTGAAGACTGGACAGCGGAAGTCGAAGTCAGTGCCCGGCGCGGAACCCTCACCCGGCGAGCTTCGCTCACCGACCTCTCCCGCAAGCGGGAGAGGTGAAGGGGGCAGTATCTCCGATACCCCGTCGAGCGTGGCTGCGATCCGAGCCAGTTCGTTGGGAACGGCCAGAACAACGCGCGCACCGCGGGCGGCGAGCATCGGCACGTAGCGCAGGAATTGCAGCGTATCGCCGAAGCCTTCCTCATGCGTCACCAGCACGGTCCGGCCGGCGAGATTGCATCCGTGGATGTCCGGCAGCAGCTTGGTCATCGGCAAGGAAGCGTGGCCGGGTTGGCGCAGTCGCCATTCGTAATCACACCAGGCCTCGGTCAGTCGTCCCGCATGCAGCAGCGCCACCGCACGATTGACACGGACCTGCGGGTCCTCCGGCGCACGTGCAACCGCCTGATCGTGCGCGGCGATCGACGCATCGAACTGCCGCTCGATCTTCAGCATCATGCCGAGATTGGACCAGCCCATGGCTGGGTCGGGATCGATCGCCACCACGCGCTGGAAATGCAACAGCGCCTCGGGAATCCGACCCAGTTCGGCCAGCAGCAGCCCTATCGCATGATGCGCCGCTGCGTCATCCGGCGCGCGTGCCAGCCAGGTCTGATAGTGCGACACCGCCTCGTCGGTCCGCCCCAGCCCGGCAAGCAGCTCCGCAAGATCGCGGCAGGGGTGGGCGTGACCCGGCCGAGCGCGAGCGACGCGATCGAACAGCCGCATCGCCTGTGGTGTCTGACCCTGAGCGCCCAAGGCGAGACCCAGCAGCAACTCGGCTTCGCAATCCGGCCCACGGGCCAGCAAGGCGTTACAGTTTGCCTCAGTCGCAGCGAAGCGTCCCTGCTGCAGGTGGTCGAGCGCAGCGCGCAACAGGTCTATCCGTTCGGTCGGCACGCCAATCCGGTCTGCGGGCACGGGTCACCTCCGGCCGGCAAACCTTTACGATCTGGATTAAGCCCGGGTGAATGCCGCGCTTCAGGCATAGTCGCTGGCCACCGTGACGTCCCGGTGGCGGTCCGACAGAACCGGGTTGAACAGCAGCGACAGCACCACGGAAACGATCAGGTTCACGATCAGCGATGATAGCGCGATGTAGCACGGGATGGTGGTGCCGAAGATGGTGATCGGAAACACCGGGGCGAAATTCACCGACGCCGCCATCCAGGTGCCGAGGATCAGCCCGCACGCCCAGCCGATCAGCAGC
>DATIMO010000555.1:0-8062 GCA_035475215.1 Acetobacteraceae bacterium
TGGCACCGTTCCGACGCAGCTTCTATCGCAATGCGCGACTGCTGAGCGGCCCCTTGGAGCCGTCAACCGCCGTGTCGCTGTTCGCGCTGCTGGTGTGTGTGCTGGCCCTGGCGGGGTTTCGACTTCGGGTGGAACAGGTTCCCGAAAATGCGTGGTGGGAGATCGTGCTATCCGGCGATATGCCGTGGGGGCTGCGGGCGAGTGTGGCTCTGACAGTGGCGCTGGCATTGTTCGCGGTATGGTTTCTGGTGCGTCCCTGTCGCGTCGCGTGGCATCCGTGGGACGCTGAGCAGCGGGCGCGGCTGGCCGGCATGGGCGTGTTGCTGCCGGCCGGAATTGGCGGCGTGGTCTGGGGTGAGGCGGAACGGGCGGCGATACCGTTCAGGCGCGTGGACCGTGTGCTTCTGGCGCTTGGCGACCCGGCGGGGGCTGCGTCTGATCGCGTTTCCGCCATCTGGCGGCTGCGCGATCTGGCGCGACAGGAGGGGCTTGATCCAGCCTTTTGGCGGGCCGGGCCGGAATTGCTGAAGGTGTATGGCGATTTGGGAATGACGGCGCTGCCGTTGGGCTGGGACGGACTGCCCGCACCCGAAGCGCCGGACGAAACGCCACCGGCGCCGCAGTATCTGGTTTGCATGGCGGAGCGGGACCTTGGGGTGTTGCTGCCGCTGTTGCCGAAGCTGGCCAGTGGTGCGGGGGCGGTCGGGGGCGGATAATGTCGCGAGGCCAGGAAAGTCCCAATGGCCGGTGCGGAATTCCACGACTCGGCCGTTTGCTATCAAATCGGATCAAGTTGAAACCTGTTCCAACACTGCCCGAGCCTGCCGGATACCCAGTCCCCGGATCAGCAACGCCGGCAACAGCGCCCCTGGCAGCACGATCCACAGCACCCACCCGAGATGGTTCGGCCCGAGCACATAAAGGGGCCCCAGCAGCGTGACCCCCGCCCAGGCGCCAAGATGGCCCAGACCATCCGTCCAGGCGAATGCAACGGACCGGATCCGGGTCGGGTATGCGACTGCCGTGTAGTTATACAGGTTGAACAGAAACAAGCCAGTCCCGATGCGGCTTATCACGTAGCAGACCGCAATCACCATCAGGCTCGGCACCCACCACGCCACCATCCACGACAGCGCGAACAGCACGCCCATCGCGCAGATGACGTCCCGCCGCTCGACCCGCTCGCCAAGCCAGGAATTGACCAGAAATCCAACGAACAAAGCGCCATAGGCCACTGCGAGTGTCAGGAACACGAAATGCGCGTCGCCCCCGTGATCGACCATATAGACCGCTGCGAATGCGCCCACGCCATAGATCAGTCCGGCATAACCGCAAAGCCAGCACGCGATCAGCAGCAACGTCCGACGTCGGTACTGCGGGTCCGTGAACAGCTCCCGCCACGCGTCGCGGCCGGCGAGGATCAGCGGGTTATTCGACGCATCCGGGTGACGAAGCGGCTCGGCGTTGTAGCGGCAGCAGCGAAGTTCATACTCTGCCATGACGTTGTCCGCTTCCACGTATCGGCCTCGCGCCTCCAACCAGCGTGGTGATTCTGGCAGCAGCCACCAGAGCAACGGTAGCAGTACCAAAATCTCAACCCCGGCGCTGACCCACAGAAACGCGCGCCATTGTCCAGGGATGAGCCAGAAGGCCAGCATATTCACGCCGACTGCGACCAACGCCGTAACCCCCTGCGACGCCAGCAACACTCGGTTCCGCACGCCCGGCGATGTCATTTCCGATAGGTATACCGAGTGTGTCGCAACGATGCCGCCCACGCCCAGCGTACTCAGCACGGAGAGTCCCACCATCGGCCAGAAGGCGGTCACATAGGCGAACGGCCAGATGCAGATGCCGCCCAGTAAAGTTGCCAGAAGAATGGCCGGGCGCCGCCCAAAGCGATCGGCCACCCAGCTCATGATGTACACGCCCAATAGCACCCCCAGGCCCACCTGCGTTGCCTGGATCACCGCGTACTGCACAACATTGATAATGTCGTTGGGGCGCCAGACGAAGGGATAGAGCCGCGCGCCGATCCCATCGGTATCGAAAATGATGAATCCCCAGGTGACCTCGACCAGGATCGCCAGTTGCCATTGCACCGGGGTCAGGGGAAGGCGATCGATCCGGGCGGCAATTCGGCCGTGGACTGCACCCCGCCGCGCCGGCGTCCTGACGATCTGTGACATCGGCTCCCTCCCGTATCCCGGTCGTGCTGTATCCGCCGACCGTTTCGTTGCATTGTGGCCGAATCAGTCCCGCCCTCCAATCACGGTTGCGCGAGCGCGTCCATCAGCCGTTTGATATATCCATAACAGAACGCGAAGGCCGTGCCGGACGGGTCCCGTCCATCGATGTCCGGCACGTGATCCGGCATCAGCATGTAGCGGTAGCTGACGTCGAGGTAGGCCCGAAACGAGGCCGCCATGTCCATCTCGCCCTCGTCCGGAAACACCTCCATGAAATCCAGTCGTCGGCCGCGGATGTTGCGGAAATGCACGTTGAAGATCTTGCCGCGCTCGCCGAACCAGCAGATTACCGGATCAATTTCTGCGCGCGGGTCGTCCAGCATCTCGCCCACCGTGCCCTGGCAGAAGTTCAGCCCGTGATAGGGGCTTTCTTGCATGGTCACGAAGCGTTTCAGCCCATCCACGGTGCCAAGCACGCGGGTCACCCCCTTGTAGCCCGGCGGTGTGTACGGATCATGCGGATGGCAGGCGAGGCGGACTTTTGCCGTGGTTGCGACCGGAACGACATGGCGCAGGAAATGGTCGATTCGCGCCCAATTCTCTGCTTCATCGATAGTTCCGGCCATCCCGGGCGGCGCATCCTGATCGGCCTTCGACCAGCGAAACGCCGCGTTGCGTGAGCCGCCGCGGCCCGGTTCGGTCGCGGTCCGCGGAATCCCGATAATGTTGAGATTATATTTTGCAGCCGGAATATCTGCCTTGGCCAGCCGTTCTGTCAGCGCGCAGATCGAATCGATCTCCCGCTGCCGGTCCGGCTCGCGTCCCAGCAGGATATTCGGGCTCTGCGCTTCCTCGATCGGCCGTGACGACAGCGGAAGCTGCACCATGTCCAAGGTCAGCCCGAAAGATTCGACATGCTCGCGATGGCGGTTCAGGTCGTCCTGACTCCAGTGATGCGGGTTGCCGGGCGGATCGACGCACACGTGCCGCACGCCGAGCTGTGCCCACATACGGTAATCGGAGTCATCACGAGGGGTGATCTGGGTTCCGAGATACATTGGTTACCACCTCTGGTACACCGAAGGCGTTACTGGGCCGGTGGTTGCTGCGGCCCAAGCAGCTTCTGGGCCGGTGTTTGCTGCGGCCCAAGCAGCTTCTGGACCGGTGGTTGCTGCGGCCCAAGCAGCTTCTTGGCCGCGTATTGCTCCGGGAACAGTCGGTCCGCGAAATGCGGCGCCAGCGTGGACAGCAGGTTGTCCACCGCGCGGTACTTCTTGTCGAACACCCATGGGCGGCGCGCCAGTTCTCGGTCGTTCAGCCAATAAGCACTCCATTCCTTCGTCGTCTCGATAACCTCGCGCGCATAATCGGGGCCGTACTCCAGCGCGCCCTCGATCACGACGTCGATATACGACTCGAGCATCGGAAACCCCGCGCTCGGCTCCGGCAACCCGACTCCCGGCGGTTTGCCGGCTACATCCGGCACATAGACCCAGATATTGCCTGTCTCGGGCGGGCGCTCCCAGGACAGCGCCTCGATCTCGTCAGGCGGCACCTCGACACGGATATAGCCCGTCTCGCGTGCATCGAATGCAGCCATGTTGTCGCCCGCGACCGGATAGAGCACGCCGTTGATCGTCATTGCGTTCTCTCCGGGTTGCGGCCGACGCAGCCCGAGCGCCGTAAACCCGGATGGCGAGCGGTCGTTCCAGCACCGGATATAGCCGAACGCCGCGGAAACGCGGACCGGGATGGCATGGATCGGCTCCCCCGCAGTAGCTTCGCGTGACCCACTGTTGATCAGCGAACCATAACCGAAGATGAAATTGACCGGCTGATCCGGAAGCTTCCGACCCCAGAAATCCTCAGCGCCGGCGCTGGAAGCAAGCACGATAACCACCGCAGGAGCGACAAAGGCCCGAAACAACATCCGCATGATCGGCCGCCTCCAGGATTGTCGGTTACGACCTCGCTGTCCGCATGAAGCTTTGCACGAACTGCCGCTGGAACAGCAGGAACGCGATCACCAGCGGTGCGGTGGACAGCAGGGTCGCGGCGGTGATGATCGCCCAGTTCGTTCCCTGGTCGGTGGTGGAGAACATCGCCAGCCCGACCGTGATCGGGCGCACATTGATGGAATTGGTGATCACCAGCGGCCAAAGGAAATTGTTCCAGTGGAAGCTGACCAGCACCAGCCCATAGGCGATGTAGGTCGGGCGCGCCAGCGGCACATACACGCGCCACAACCGCCCAAGCAGTCCGAGTCCGGCCAGCTTTGCCGCGTCGTCCAGGTCCTGCGGCACCGTGCGAAACGTCTGGCGCAGCAGGAAAATCCCGAACGCCGATCCAAGATACGGCAACGCGATCCCCAGCAGCGAATCTACCAGGCCGATCGACCCGATCGTCGTGTAATTCTCCACCATCAGCACGTCCGGCGTGATCATGAGCTGGATCAGCACCGCGGCAAACAGGATGTCGCGACCCGGAAAGCGCAGCCGTGCGAACGCGAAGGCCGCCGGCGTGCACAGCACGAACTGCGCCGCCAGCACCATGCTGACCAGCGGCACCGTGTTGGTCATGTACTGACCAAACGGCGCCATGCCCCACGCGGTCACAAAGTTCTGCAGCGTGACCGGCGCGAACAGGTCGAAGCTGGTGGCCTGCGACGCCGGATGGATCGCGCTCCATACGGCCCAGAGCAGCGGCAGGATCCAGAGCACACCAAGCATCCAGGCGCCCAACACTTCCAGCCGGATCGTCGGGATACCGATGCGCGCGGCCGGGGTGGGAAGGGCCGTGACGCTCATCGGTAGTGCACCCGCCGTTCAATCAGCCCGAACTGCAACCCCGCCACGGCCGCGAGCACGACCAGCAGCACCACGGTCAAAGCCGCGGCGTAATTGGTGTCCCAGTACTGGAACCCGACCTGATAGATGTAATACAGCAGCAGCGCGGTTGCGTTGTCCGGCCCGCCCTTGGTCAGCACGATAATCTGGTCCACCAGCCGGAAGGCGTCGATCACGGCGTTGACGAACACGAACAGCGTCGTCGGCATCAGTAGCGGCCAGACGACACGACGGAAGAAGGTCCAGCGCGAGGCCCCTTCCAGGTCCGACGCCTCCCCAAGTTCCGGCGGCAACGACTGCAATGCGGCCAGATAGAAGATCATGTAGAATCCGGCCATCTTCCAGATGGCGATGATGATCATCGCCGGCAGCGCGGTGGAAGCGGAACCAAGCCAGTTCCAGTCGCCGAACCCGAACGGCGACAGCGCGCGGTCGATCAGGCCATAGCCGGGGGTAAAAAAGAACAGCCAGATATTGGCAACTGCAATCATCGGCAGGATGGTCGGCGTGAAATACGCGAGCCGCAGCAACGCGCGACCCGGAATGCGTCGGTTCACCGCCAGCGCCATGATCAGCGACAGCGCCATCGTCGCCGGGATCGTGCAGGCGGCATAAACCGCGTTATTGCGCAGCACTTTCCAGAACACCGGATCGGCCATCATGGCCTGGAAGTTGACCGTCGCATCGAACTGCGACGGATGATGCGGCACCGGCGTGGAATGCACGCTGGCCCAGATGGTTTCAAGTGCCGGCCAATGAGTGAACAGGGCGAGCAGCGCAACGGCGGGGAGTACCAGCAGCCAACCCTGGACGGATTCCCGTTTCATTTCCGGCAACAGCCACGCATTCTGTCATGCCCGCGAAGCATGCCCTCGGGCTTGACCCCGGCTTGACCCGAGGGGCGGCCATCCACGACTGCGCGTCGCGGCAGCAAGACGCTTCAATGCGCCAGCGCACGCGCCTCTTGCTCCGCCGCCGCGGCGAACGCGTCCAGTGTCTGCCGCACATCCACCGCATCATGCGCCAATGACACGTAACACTTCCCGTCGCTCTTCAGCACGCCGCGCTCGCGCACCGCACGCGTGAAGCGCTTCGCCATCTCGGCGTTCGCCGTCAGCACACCGCGATAATCGTGCACCTCACGATCAGTGAACACGATGTCGAACATGACCGGCGCGCCGATCACCTGCGCCGGCAGCCGCGCATCACGAACGATCCGTGCGATCCCGTCCATCAGCGTCCGACCGGTGGCAAAAACCTTCTCGTAACTCCCCGGTCGTTTCAAAACCCCCAATGTCGCCAGCCCCGCCGCAGCGGCAACCGGATTGCCCGAAAGTGTGCCGACCTGGAACAGGAACCGCTCATCGCCCACCTTGGCGCGGTCGAACTGAGACATCATGTCCTCTCGCCCGGCAATCGCCGCCAGCGGGAAACCGCCCCCGATCACCTTGCCCAGCGTGCACAGATCCGGAACAACCCCGAAATACTCCTGCGCCCCGCCCCAGGCAAACCGGAACCCTGTCACCACTTCGTCGAAAATCAGCGGTATCTCGTATTTCCGCGTCACCTCCCGCAGCGCCTGCAGGAACCCCGGCTTCGGCGCCAGCAGCCGCTGGAACGGCTCGACGATCACCCCACCCAGCTCATCATGATGTTCCGCAATTATACTTGCCGCGAGGTCGGCATCATTGAACGGCGCAATCAGCACCTCATCGCGCACGCTGCGCGGAATGCCCGGCGAATCCGGCACCGGCTGCGGAAAATTCCCCGGCCGCTTGGGCGACAGGCTCATCAGCGAATAGTCGCTCATGCCGTGATAACCGCCCTCGAATTTCAGGATCTTGTCCCGCTTCCGAAACGCCCGCGCCACCCGCATCGCATACGCGTCCGCCTCCGTTCCGCTGCTGACGAAACGCACCTTCTCCGCGCACGGCACCGCCTCCACGATCTCCGCCGCCAGCCGGATGCCATGCTCGTTTTCGGTGAAGAAGGTAAACCCTTGCGCAAGCTGCGCCTGCACCGCCGCCACAACCTCCGGATGTGCATGGCCGATGAACATGGGGCCGGAGCCCAACAGAAAATCCACGTATTCGTTGCCGCTGACATCCCACACCCGGCCGCCGCGGCCCTCGCGGATGATCAGATCGGCCGGCATGTTGCCGAAACTGCCCGCCGGCAGCACGCGCCGCGCGGTCTCCACCAACGCCAGTTCCTGCTCGCTCCGGGTTCTCTCGGCCATCTCGGTCTCCTTCGGGCTCTACCAACGCCGATATTGCACCAACCGCGACAGAACCGCGAGACCAGCCGTGCTTGTGCCACGGAAACTCTCCGCGCTAACGTTGCGTCGGGTAACCAACACAACGGGGAGGGGATCATGAAACGGCTGATCGCGGCAGCGTGCATCGCCGCCGCCTGCTGCACCGGCGCTGCGCGCGCCGATACCACGCTGGTGATCGGCATCGCCGCCGACCCGACGGGCCTCGATCCGGAAGCTGTGCTGAACAATACGTCCGGTTTCGTGATGGCCACGATCTACGACAGCCTGGTGAAGTACAAACCCGGTACGGTCGAACCAGAACCCGGCCTGGCCCAAAGCTGGAGCGTAACCGAGGACGGGTTGACCTATCAGTTCAAGCTGCGGCCCGGCGTGAAATTCCAGGACGGCTCGCCGTTGAATGCCGACAGCTACATCCAGGGCGTCAACCGCCTGCTCGACAAATCCAGCCCGATCTACATCTACAATACCGGCCACGTCGAAGGGTACATCGACTTCACGTACGGGGATGTCGACTCGGTCAACAAGATCGACGACCTCACCGTCGCATTCAAGATGAAGAAGCCGAGCGCACCGTTCATCACCAGTCTGGCCATGGTCTGGAACGGCATCGTCAGCCCGACCGCCGCAGCGAAATACGGCAAGGATTTCCGCAACAATCCCGTCGGCAGCGGGCCGTTCATCTTCAAGGAATGGAAGTCACGCGATTCGATCGAGCTGGACGCCAATCCGGCATACTGGAACGGCAAGCC
>DATIMO010000556.1:0-1580 GCA_035475215.1 Acetobacteraceae bacterium
AACAAGGTCAGGTGGACAGGCCCTCCATTCGCAGCAAAAACTGGCCCCGAACCCAACAGGAATCCCGTCCCACATGCCCCCGAACGCCGCCACATCACCCATGAGCCTGTTCGATCTGACCGGCCGAACGGCTCTCGTCACAGGCGCCCGGCGAGGCATCGGACGCTCGATCGCATTGGCGTTCGCGGCACAGGGCGCGCATGTCGCCATACATCACGCCGGCACCGAGCAGGAGCAACGGCAGGCTGCTGCCGTAGTCGCCGAACTTACGCAGCATGACGGCCACGCCCATCCATTCGCCGCCGATTTCGCCCAGCCCGGCGCGGGCGCACAGCTTGCCGCCGCGGTGACGCAGCAGCTCGGACCGATCGACATCCTGGTGCTGAACGCGTCGATCGAGCTGCTCGAAAACTACCGCGACATCTCCACCGACCGCTTCGACCAGCAGATCGCGATCAACCTGCGCGCCCCGCTGGAATTGCTGCAGGCCATTCTTCCCGGAATGACGGAACGCGGCTGGGGGCGCGTGCTGGCAATCGGCAGCGTGCAGCAGGTCAAGCCCCACCCCGAGATGCTGGTTTATGCCGGAACCAAAGCGGCGCAGCTCAACTGGGTGCGCAGCCTGGCGCGGCAGGTCGGACACAGCGGCGTAACGGTGAACAATCTGGCGCCCGGCGCCATCCTGACAGCGCGCAACAGTTCCAGACTGACCGATCCCGAGCGTCGGCTTCAGGTGGAGCGGCGGATCCCCGCCGGCCGCCTCGGCAGCCCGGATGATCTCATCGGCGCCGCGCTGCTGCTGTGTTCTGAAGCGGGCAGCTATATCAACGGGGTCGATCTGTTTGTTGACGGTGGATTGGGCATTACGTGACGGCGGCCCTACAAATCCGCAATCCTGATCCATGCAGCAATGCACGCGGCAACCACCGCCCCCGCCATTCCGACGACTACCCCATCATATCCGAGTTCATGGGCAATCCCCAGCCACAGCCCCAAGACGCAAATCCCGACCGCGATGCCGCCAATCAGACTGGCCCGGCCCCGCTTGATCCCGGAAGCTGGAAGCATCGCCATAATGTGCGTCACTCCGCTGCCGCGGTGCCGATGTGCCCGATGCGCGGATCGTCCGCCGTGTTGCGCACCCGCTTCAGGCCATGCACCACGAAGCGATGGTCGTAGCCGTTGAAGACGTGTCGCAGCAGACCGCAACGCAGGTCCGAGGTACCGAAGAACCAGTCGGCGATCGGGTAGGTCAGGTTGAAGTTCCGCTCCATCATGATCGCCGTGTTGTGGTGGGCGATATGATGGCGTCGGATCGAGTTCACTAGCGGGATATGACGCACCAAGCGGTCGTCCTTTACGTGGCAGCAATAATGGAACAACTCGTAATTCAGATACAGCGCCACATCGGTGATCAGCAGCAGCCAGCCAGCATCCGGCAGTCCGATCACCATCAGTAACACCGCCGGCGGGATGGACAGGCCGATGAACGCTACCAGCGCATAGGGCGGGAAAAACACGATGCGGAAGTCGCGGCTGTTATCGAAGCTGGGTGCCACATCGGTGAAGAACTGGTGGTG
>DATIMO010000557.1:0-7271 GCA_035475215.1 Acetobacteraceae bacterium
GCGGATCGCCGCCAAGGAAATTGCCGGAACGACGCGCCAGCCCGTTGTGGGCGTAGCGTACCGCATACAGTTCATAGACCGGTGTTTCGGGCATCCGCTCAAACTCCCCAGATCGGCTTGGCGACCGCCATCGATTGCGGGAAGATCGTCACCGGTTTGGCGTTCTGCCATTGCACAACTACCAGTTCGGCATCGACGCGGCGACCTTTGTCATCGAATTTCAGATGGTGGCCGGGGAAGAACAAAGCGGGGCCGTCGGTCATGTCCATCTTGCGGATCGCTTCCGCGACTTTCACGCGGTCCGCCGCGCCCGCCATCTCCAGCGCCTGCTTCAGAATCATCACATGTGCGTAGGGGAAGATCGAATCATGCCCGAACCAGGGTTCGCCGGTACGCTGGACGAAGCGCTTTCCCAGCTCGTCCTGTTCCTTGCCGGGCCAGTTCGCCAGGCCGACGATCATGCCCTGCACGATGTCGGCGCCGGTCGTCTTCAGCAGCTCCGGCGTGGCCCAGTGCCCGCCATTGCCGATCAGCGGCAGCTTGCCGCCCCCCATCCCGTACTGGGCGAACGTATCGGCCAGCAGCTTGTCGTCGGGTACATTCGTCGATAGCAGCAGCACGAAATCGGGTCGCGCGCTGCGCACCGGCTGCACCAGCGTGGTCGCGTCGGCCAGCGGCGGCGTATAGATCTTGTCCACCACCGCGGTCAGCCCCGCATCCTTCAGGATATGGTCGCGGATCGGCTTCAGGAAGCTTACGCTGGCGGCGGTGTTGTCGCCAATGATCGCAACCTTGGTCGGGCGCTTGCCGGTGCTGCCCTCGGCAAGTTTCATGATGATCGGTACGACGTCGGTCGCCTGCTTGTCAGCGGTGGGCGACGTCTGAAACACGTAATGGAAGCCGCGGTTGGTGATGGCGTCGGAATACGACAAGGTCAGCCAGGGAAGCTGGACGCGCTCGCTGACCTCGGTCGCAGCCAGCGTGAAGGTGCTGAGCCAACAGCCGATGCCGCCGACCAGCCCGGGGCTCTGCGCCAGCATCCGTTGCGCGGCGTCCTTCGCTTTCTCCGCGGTATCTTGGGTGTCGAACACCAGCAGTTTCAACTTGGCCCCGCTGAGCGCCTTGATGCCGCCCGCGGCGTTGACGTCATCGACCGCCATCTCGGCGCCCATGCGTTCCAGGATGCCCTGCCGCGCCCAGGGACCCGTCATCGGCACCAGCAGTGCGATCTCGATTTCCTTTTGGGTTTGCGCGCGCGCTCCGGCGACCAGCGCCGATGCGCCCCCGAGTGCAAGTGCGGTACGGCGAGTCATATCGTGCAACATGTTTGTTCCTCCCTGGTTTGCCCCGTTCGCTGCCCCCCGCCCGCAAGAGGCGGGGGGACGCGGTGGGTCAGATGGCGTTCAGGCCGAGATAGGAGCGCCGGACGCGGTCGTCTGCAAGCAGCGTCTGGTACGACCCGTCCATGACGACACGTCCGGTTTCCAGCACGTAGCCGCGGTCGGCAAGTTCCAGAGCTTCCGCCACGCGCTGTTCGACCAGCAGGATCGTCAGACCGTCTTCCCGGTGGATCTGGGCGATGCGCTCGAAGATCATGTCGGCGATTGCCGGCGCGAGTCCCATTGATGGTTCGTCCAGCATCAGCAGGCGTGGCGCGGAAGCCAGGGCGCGGCCGATCGCCAGCATCTGCTGCTCGCCGCCCGATAGCGTGCCGGCAAGCTGTGCGGCACGTTCGCCAAGAATCGGAAACAGCGCATGGATGCGCTCCAGTGTGCGATGCCACGCGGCACGGCCCGGTTTCGCATACGCCCCCATCTCGAGGTTTTCGCGCACTGTCAGTGTCCTGAACACCTGCCGCCCTTCCGGCACGTGGGCGATGCCGAGATGCGCGCGCGCCGCCGGCGGTTGCCGCAGCAGATCGTTGCCGGTAAAACTGATCTTTCCGGACTGCGGTCGGACGATGCCGGCGATCGTCTTGAACAGCGTCGTCTTGCCGGCGCCGTTCGGCCCGACAACGGTGACGAACTGTCCCTCGGCAACCGACAGCGAAACGCCGGACAAGGCGCGCAGACCGCCATACGATACCGACAGATCGCTGATCACTAGCATTGCCGCTGCAACCATTTGTGACCGAGATAGGCTTCGATGACGGCCCGGTCTTCCACGATCTCCCGCGGAGATCCTTCCGCCAGCACGCGCCCGTGGTCCAGCACCAGGAAGCGATCCGCCAGCCGCAGCATCGCGTGCATGGTATGCTCGATGATGACGATCGTGATGCCGCTCTGGCGCAGCCGGCGCAATGCGTCCAGCACTTCCTCGCATTCCTCGTGACCGAGCCCGGCCAGCGTCTCGTCCAGCAGCAAAAGGCGCGGACCGCCGGCAAGGGCGCGCGCCAGTTCCATCAGTCGCAGTTCCTTGTTGGTGAGCCGCGCGGCCGGCTGATCGGCACGCGCGCCGAGCCCGACCGCGTCGAGCGCGGCGGCCGCAGCGGCCACCGCCGCACGGTCATCAAGTCCGGCCCCATAGGCGCCCACTACCACGTTGTCGAGCAGCGGCAGCCGCGGAAAACTGCGCACCACCTGAAAGGTGCGGCCGACGCCCATGCGGGCGATCTGGTGCACCTTGCGTCGCCGAAGCGTCTCCCCCGCGAAATGCGCGGCACCGGAATCTGCAGGCAACACGCCATTGAGCAGGTTGAACAAGGTGGTCTTGCCGGCGCCGTTCGGGCCGATGATGCCAAGGATTTCGCCCGATGACACGGCAAAGCTGACATCGTCCACCGCACGCAGGCCGCCGAACGACCGCGACAGATTGCGAACATCAAGCAAAATCCCATCTGGACGGACCTGGCGCAGTTTCACCTCTCCCGCAGTGCGGGAGAGGTCGGTGCGCGAACGCGCACCGGGTGAGGGTGCGCCGCTGCGCGGGTCCACCTCTCCCGCACGCGAAAGACCTGGCGCGCGCCGCAACCGGTCCCGCACAGTCCAGAACAGCCCCTCCGGCGCCGCCAACATGATCGCGATAATGGCAACGCCGTACACCACACCCTGAATGCCCGGCAGTATGTTCCCCAACCTCGCGTTCAGGGTTTCCGCCAGCGGAATCAGGATCGCCGCACCGATCACCGGCCCCCACACGGTGGCGACGCCGCCGAACAGCGTAACTACCAGCGCCTGCGCCGACACAATCACCCCGAACACCGAATCCGGCGTGACGATCAGCAGCACGCAGGCATACAGACCGCCGGCCGCGGCCGCCATCGCGCCGCTGGCAACCAACGCGCGCATTTTCCATTGCCAGGTGTTGATGCCCGCCGCCTCGGCCGCCAATTCGTTCTGCCGGATCGCCATGAGCGCAAGGCCGAAGCGCGAGTTCTCGACAGCCATGGAAGCAACCATCGCCGCCACCAGCATGGCGACGGCGACGATGGTGTAGAGCCGAGGCTCGGTGAATTGCAGGAACAGCGCCGGATGCTGCCGGTGCATCGGCAGCGGCACCTCCTGGAATCCCAGGAAAGTCAGCACGTAAAGGATCGCCAGCGGGTACGCCAACATGGATAGCGCGAAATAGTGTCCGCGCAACCGGAATGTCGGCATGCCGATCAGCACCGCCGCCAGGGCGCCCACCAGCATCGCGAGCGGAATGCCCATCCAGGGCGTCAGGTCCAGATAGACCAGCGCCAATGTCACGGTATAAGCGCCGAGCCCGAAAAACGAAGCATGACCGAATGAAACCAGTCCGCTGTAGCCGGAGATCAGGTTCCACGACAACCCCATCACCGCCCAGATTGGCACCAGCGTGAGCATGAGCTGGTAGTAGCTGTTGCTGACCGCGGCGCAGAGCAGAAGATAGGCAACCGCGCACACCGCCAGCACAATGCCGTCGCGCTTCAGCCGGTGCTCTGCGCCAACTCTCATGCGCGCTCCGCCGAGCGGCCGAACAGGCCCTGCGGGCGCAGCGACACGATCAGCAGGAACACCACGAAGATAGCCGCGTTCTGCAATTGCGGCGGCAGCACAAGCGCCGAGCATTGCTGCACGAAACCAATGGTCAACCCGCCCCAGAACGCGCCCAGAATGCTGCCCATGCCACCCAGCACCACGCCGGAATACATGATGATCACGTAGTCCAGACCGACGAACGGGGTGAACGACAAATATGTCGCCATCAATCCTCCGGCAACGGCGGTGATCGCCGCGCCGAGTCCGAAGGCGATGCGATGGGCGCGATCCACGTCGATGCCCATGTAAGTCGCGGCAGTCGGGTTGTCGGCCGCCGCGCGAAGCGCTTTCCCCAGCGTCGTGCGCTCCATCACCAACCAGAGCGTGACGGCAACCACGATCGCGGCAGCGCAGGCGATCAGCCGCGCCTTGTTCAGGAACAGGGTGGCGTCGCCGACAATCGGACCAATGATGAAAGCGCGTGCCGCCAGCGGCGTCACGACACTGCGAGGCGCGGACCCGAAGATGATCAATCCGGCATTCTGCAGGATCAACGAAAGCCCGAGTGTGATGATCAACTGACCAAATGCGCCTTCGTCCAGCAGCGCGGATGTGCGCAAACCAGACACGCGGCTGAGCAACAGCCGGTGCAGCAACGCCCCGCCGACAAACAGCACCGGGCCGGCAATAAGCGCGCCGATGAAGGGCGCGGCTGGACCCAGGAACGACAGCGTACCCCAAACCCCGACCAGATACAGACTGACATACATGCCGAGCATCAGCAGCTCGCCCTGCGCGAAGTTCACTACTTTCATGATGCCGAAGATCAGCCCAAGCCCAATGCACATCAGGCCATACAGGCACCCGATAATCAGGCCGGCTGCCAGTGCATTCAGCACGTTTTCGATCAGGACGTCGTCCACTCGGCCTCCCCCATCGCCGCTTCGTTGTGGGAAGGTTTGCATGGGAAGGCCGGCTTGCCCACGGGGCCCTTTGGCTTCGACCCCTGCCCCCCCCAAGCTCCCCAAGGAGCCCCGGTTTTCTCACAAACAAAGAACGATCGCTGGCCGGCTGACGTGTCAGCGTTCGGCCCCTGCAGCGCAGCATTCAGATCCAGCGCCCCGTTTAGCTGTAGCGAACCGAATCAGCACCGACATGAGTCTCCATAATTGCGTGATTGCGATCCCAGCCACCGAATTCCGCCCGCCTCTTTCCTCCCGCATTTAAGCTTCAGCGGCGCTGGTCATGATGATAAGAGAGGCGTCGCTGGCCAACGATGCGGGGCTTGCTTGCGAATGCCACGAACAGGGCATAGGCAACGGGCGCCCCGACGACAGCGTGAGAGGACCCAGACAATGAACATCCGAAAGGCCCTCTCCGCAGCTTCGATCCTGACTGCGGCGCTGCTCGCAAAGTCCCAAGCCGCACCTGCCGTGCATCCGTTGCCGCTTCACGACGGCTTCTATCTCGACGCCGACGTGCCGTGCGGCCAAGCCTATACGGCGGGCATGCTGCAGATAATGGGAGACCACTTTGAATCCGGACATGAGCTCTGCGCGATCAAATCGGTGTCCCGGCACGGGAACTCCTTCACCGCGACCAATGAGTGCCAGGATACGACCACGGGAATGAAACGTTCCGCGAAGCTGGCCATGGTGATCCCGGACAACCACACCATTATCTTTGGCACGACGCGCTATCGCTACTGCCCGATCTCGTCGCTGCCGACTTCCTTCAAGGATGCGAATGAGATGATACCGGATACGCCACCGTTCCAAGAGCGTCCCTGAAGCTCCACCCCGAACACGTGCTGCGCGGTTACGTGCTGCTGCCTCCGTCACGCTCGGTGTGATAAAATCCGTTCCGCAGATGTGTGACCGCCGCATTGACGAGCGGAGGGTTTGTCACCGATGCGATGCCGTGCAGCCGGCCACCTGCCGCGGCAGATAGGACCCCAGGATCGCGGCGATCTGGCACGCGCTCAGATGGCGGTGCACGCGCGCCGGCTGCCGGTTCACATTGATCCGCAGCACACCGCCACCCGCAAGGTCGAGCCGCATCGTGGCGAGATGTTCGCTGGGCATGGCCGGCGGTGGAAGCCCGGCACCGACCGCCGCCACCCGCTCGCGATACATCGCCGCCAGAATGGGCGTTTGCGAATGATACATTCCAATCGCCGTGAACCAGTTGCCCCCGGCGACGCTGTCATGAAGCTGACGCAGGAAGCGGGCGCCGTAATCGGCATTGAGGGCTGGATCGAAGGCTTCGTCGAGATTGCGGAAGGCGTTCGGGTGCATGCGCAGGTCGATCTGCATGCAACCGACATCGAGAAAGGTGACGGCGTTGGTGTCCAACGCCTGACGTGACCAGGCGACCGCCTGCTGTTTGGTGGCGAAGAAGATGCCCTGGCCATCGGCATCGACGGTCCAGGGCCAAGGCTGGAGTGTACCGGACGATGTAGTGCGACCGGATTCCACTTTGGCGATCACGGCAAGCAGGCCTGGGGGTGTGGTATTGTGATGCTCCGCAGCCGCAATGGCGGTCAGGCACTCTTCCGACGCTGATTTCGACGGCGCGGCCTGGGCGCGGGCGATCGCGACCAGCGCCGGAAGCAGCAAGGCAAGGAGTAACCCGGTCAGCTTGCGGATCGCCATTATTTTGCACCGTACTGGGCAATGGCGGGCCTGCACAACCCCAGCGGCGAGTTACGGTTCCGCGTTAACGCCCGTGCAACCGGCCCCGGTCCACAGAGGCACGTCCCACCGTACTCGCCGACAAGGTGATCCGATTTGGTCGATCAGCCACCCGGTTGACCCTGGCGATGCCCAGCCCCAGCATAGCCTGGAAACCCGCGTATCCGTGCTGGAGGCGGTGGTGGGTCGGATCGACATCAATATGGCCGAGTTGCGGATCGAAACGCGCGACCTGCGCACTTCGATTGAGGCAGGATTCCGCGAGCTGCGGACGTCGATCGAGGGGCTGCGCGGCGCGATGGAGGCCGGCGAAGACGGGCTACGCACCGCCATCGAGGTCGGGAATCGCGACCTCCGCACCACTATCGAGGTCGCGGATCGCGATCTCCGCACCGCCATCGAGGTTGGGGATCGCGACCTCCGCATCGCCATAGAGGCTGGCGATCACACGCTGCGGAACGCGATGGAGGCTGGCGACCACGCGCTGCGGAGCGCCATGGAGGCTGGCGACCAATCACTGCGGAACGCGATGGAGGCTGGCGACCAAGCGCTGCGCACCGCCATGGAGGCTGGCGACCAATCGCTGCGGAACGCCATGGAGACCGGGTTCCGTGATTCCCGTTCGGTGCACGACCGC
>DATIMO010000558.1:0-10062 GCA_035475215.1 Acetobacteraceae bacterium
GCCGCGCTGGATGCGGGTCTGGCGGAGATCCGACCGGGCGCCGACGAAGGCGCGATCCTCGCTGCCATGCAGGGCGCAATATTCCAAAGCGGCGGTGATTACCCCGGCAACGAGTTCATCATCGGATCCGGCGAAGACGCAATCCTCTGCCGCTACAAGTCCGGACGCCGTAAGCTGTCGGCGAATGACCAACTCACCCTGGAATTCGCCGGGGTGTATCGGCATTACCACGCGGCACAGATGCGAACCGTGGTGATCGGCACGCCCCGCCCGGAGCACCAACGCATGAACACTGCATGCATAGAAGCACTGACTGCCTGCGAGGCGGAACTGCGCCCCGGCCGCACCGCCGGCGACGTGTTCGAGGCGCATGCCCAGGTGATGGACGCGCACGGCATGGTGCCGCATCGATTGAACGCCTGCGGTTACAGTTTGGGAGCGAAGTTCACTCCAAGCTGGATGGACACGCCGATGTTCTATCGCAGCAACAGTTTTCCGCTGGGTCGCGACATGGTGTTCTTCGCGCATATGGTGCTGATGGATTCCGACAGCCTCACGGCAATGACGCTGGGCCGAACGTATATCCTGACGGATGGAGCGCCCGAACCGCTGTCGCGCACGCCGCTGGACATGATCCGGCGATAGCGCCGCAGAGGTCAGGCTCCGAAGAATGTGCTTTTCTCGGCCTGAGACCCTATCTTTGGGCAAACCAACCCTGAACCGGCAGACGTGGAACGCATTGTCACCCTGAGCGAGCGGAAGGCTACCGAAACCGAGCGGCGTCAGCGCTCAGTCGAGACGCTGCGCCCATTGCTCGTTGATTATGCGCGCGAACATGGCGGCCGGTTCCTGCTGTACGGCTCATCGGCTCGCAACCAGATGCGCTATGACAGCGACGTGGACCTCCTGACCGATTTCGGCAACGCGGATGCCGATGATGAGGCGTGGCGGTTCGCCGAACGCGCATGCTGGAACCTTCATCTTGAACCTGACATCCGGCCACTTGCGTGGTGCACCGAGCGGTTCCTGACCCGCGTCAAGCTGGATATGCAGGTGCTTGCATGAGTGATGCACGATGGTTCGATGTCGATGCCGATATCGACTCGGCGGCCAGGCACTTCGTATGGCGTTCATGCACGCGGTGATGGCCGGGCACACATCGCTGGAAACCGGGCTGAACCGGGTTCTCACCTTGCTCAATGAGGAAACGCCCTCAGGCGGAACCTGGCACGCGGACCTTATTCGCCGCGTGTCCAGCGCCACGGGCAATCGGCCGCCGATCCTGGATGCCGAGTTGTCGCGCGCCGCCGATCGCACGCGCCGCTTCCGTCATGTTGCGGCCCGAGGCTACGACAGCTTCGATCCCGAGGAAGCCGCCCCGGCGGTCGGCGTGGCCGAACTGCTCGGCAACCGCCTGCCGGCTGCGATTGCCCGGTTCCACGCCGCAATCGACCCCTGAACCGCTACGGCTAAGCCGCCACGCGTTTCGCCAGCAGCCCCTGCGCCACCAGAGCCTCCGCGATCTGCACCGCATTCAGCGCCGCGCCCTTACGCAGATTGTCGGACACGCACCAGAACGACAGCCCGTGCTCCACTGTCGGATCTTTGCGCAGCCGGCTGACATAGACCGGGTCTTCGCCGGCACTTTCCAACGGGGTGATGTAGCCGCCGTCCTCGCGGTGATCGACCACCGCCACGCCCGGCGCCTCGCGCAAGGCCGCCCGCGCCTCGGCCACCGTGACCGGCAGCTCGAATTCCACGTTCACCGCCTCGCCATGACCGATGAAGACCGGCACGCGCACGCACGTAGCATGCACGGCGATATCGGGATCGAGGATCTTCCGTGTCTCGACCACCATCTTCCATTCTTCCTTGGTCGAGCCGTCATCCATGAACTTGTCGATATGCGGGATGCAGTTGAAGGCGATCTCCTTGGTGAACTGCTCCGGCGAAACCGGATCATGCACGAACACTGCCTTGGTATGCGCGAACAGCTCGTCCATACCTTCCTTCCCGGCGCCCGATACCGACTGATACGTCGCCACCACCACCCGCTTCACCCGCCACCGGTCATGCAGCGGCTTCAGCGCCACGACCATCTGGATCGTGCTGCAGTTGGGGTTCGCAATGATGTTGCGGCGGGTGAATTTCGCCAGTGCATGCGGGTTCACCTCCGGCACCACCAGCGGCACGTCCGGTTCCATGCGGAAATGACTGGTGTTGTCGATCACCACGCAACCGGCAGCCGCTGCACGGGGGGCATGCACAGCCGACACCGAGGCACCAGGGCTGAACAGCGCGATATCCCAGCCGCGGAAATCGAACGCGTCCAGGCCCTTCACCTTGAGCACCTGCTTCTCGCCGAACGAAACCTCTCGTCCGGCCGACCGGCCGGATGCCACGGCGGCCACCTCGTCCGTGGGGAAGCGGCGCTCCGCCAGGGTTTTCAGCATCTCGCGACCCACCGCTCCGGTGGCGCCGACGACTGCGACCCTGTAGCCCATGATGATCTCTCCTGCTGGTCCGGCGCGAGGCGCCGCAAACCGGCGCAGTTACAGGGACGCCGCCCAAGCTGCAAGCGCCAGTCTGCCGTAGGGCATATTTGCAGGCTAGACTTGTCCCGAACCAGATGTTCGCCAATCCAGACGAACTTCAGATTCGAGATACCAGACCAGGAGGACGCAATGATCGTTCCAGCAACAACGTTCCGCCCATTGCTGGCGGCCGTCGCTTTCGCGGCAGGGGCGCTGCTCGCCAGCCCCGTCCCCCACGCGGCTGCCGACGAAGTGGGGGCCGCCGTAAAACCGGTCATGTCGGAAAAGCTGCCGAACGTGCCTGGCAAAAGCGTCACGGCCGTGCTCGTCAGCTATCCGCCGGGCGGCAAGACACCAAGCCATCATCATGCCGGAAGCGTCTTCGCCTATGTGCTGTCCGGCGCGATCCGATCCGAAGTCTCCGGGGCCGGGCCGGCCAGGGTGTTCAAGGCCGGCGAAGCGTTCTTTGAACCGCCGGGCAGTGAGCATCTTGTCAGCGAGAATGCCAGCGCAACCGAACCGGCAAGCCTGCTCGGGGTGTTTGTCGCGGACGATGGCGCACAGCTTACGACGCTCGGCAAGTAGCGCCGCGCATCAGGCCCCCGCAGCGGATTTGGTCAGGGCTTTCCAGCCTCCGACTGAACGATCGTTTGCGCCTGCTCGATAACCGGCAGAAGATTGGCGATCTTGCCTTTTTCCAGTTCGTCGAGCGCGCCCTCCAAGGCGTCGGCAACAGGGCCGAGCTGATCGCCCTCGGTCACGGCAGGCGCTTCGCGGGCGGAATCGATCGCATCGATCGCCGCCTCCAGGGATTCTTGCAACTCCCCGTCTTTCATGTTGACAACGACCTCTTGCACCTTCGCGAGCGCGTCAGCGACCTCGCAGGCGGACACAGCCTGATCCGACGCGTCGGCCTGATGGTCCGGTGCCAGCGCATTTGGTGCGCTGCTGTCTGCAGTCTGTTCCCTCGACATGGACAGGCTCCTGGAAAGCAATCCTTGTAGAACAAGATGCGGCACTGCAGTTGGTTTGAGCCGCCCAGCAAACATTCTTTCGTGACCATGCTACGCAGCAACCCTCAGCCCTGCGGTTCCTTCGATCCCGCCTGAGCGACCAATTCCAGCCGAGCATGCCGCGGAAGCGCCACTTCCGCAGCCTTGCGTGACTCGACCAGGCAGGCGTCCAGCGTCTCCCGGAGGGAGCCGACATAATAGTCGGCTCCCATTGCCTGGCGCGAGCCCTGGTCCCGCAGAAACGGGTCAGCGGCGGCCCAAATGCCAACGAGAATCGATGCGCTCGGAAGGCGCTGCCTGATCCGCCGGATCAAGAAGCGAAGGTGCGCAGGACTGCCACTGATGTCGAGATATGAAATGCACACCACCCCGACATCGCGCGCATCGAGCGTCCCGATCTGGGCTCGCGACACGGCCTCATGGGGCAGGGTGCGGACGCTCAATCCGTGCTTTTCCAGAAGCTGGGCGAGCATGACTGATGCGGCCTCATCCAGCGGCCCACGACCCGCAATGCAGAGGACCGACATTTCGGGCCGCGGCTCCGGCACGGCACTTTCAGCGGCGGCAGTGCGGTCGGGCGCCGCAGCCGGTACAACGAAAGCTTCACCTGGCTTCTCGCCGGCAATGCTCTTTTCATGCTTCTGGAGCGGTGGCTCAACGTCGTCATGATCAGCCAGATCATGCACGAGTTCCTTCACCGCAACGCTGATCCGTTCGACTTGCTGCCCCGACAGCAAACCCTTGTTCGCATCGGCGGCTGCGAGCTGCAGGCCCTCGAGTGCCACCTCATCGTAATATGCGGACAAAGAATGATCGCTGAGAAACCGTTCGGCGTGCTCCTCGGCCTCGTCCGGATCGCCCGCCAGGATGCGCTGGTAGAAATTCTCGACCGGTGTCAGGGCCGGCCGATCACCCAGCATCACGTCGAGGATTTCGAATCGTTCGATGTGACGGCCGAGCACCACCAGGCAGAGCGTAAGAGGCGTGGACAGAATAAGGCCGATCGGACCCCAGATCCAGGTCCAGAAGATCGCCGCAACGATGACGGCGAACGGCGACAGCCCTGTGCTGTGACCGTACACCAGCGGCTCCACCGCCTGACCCATGATCAGCTCGGTTACGATGTAGAGCAGTGCCGTCCAGAGCATCATGCTCCACCCGTTTCCCACCGCCGCTGCCAGCACGATCGGCAAGGCAGCCGCGATGTAGGATCCGATATAGGGCACGAACCGCAGCAGCGCGCCGAGCACACCCCAGAGCACCGGACTCGGAACGCCGATCAGGTAAAGGCCGCAGCCGACGATCACGCCGAAGCTGCAGTTGATCGCGAGCTGAGTGAGGAAGTACCGGGTCAACCGCCGTCCAGCATCGTCCATCGCCAGAGTAGTGCGGTGAAGGTCGCTCGATCCGAAAAGACGGATCAGCCGGTCCCGAAGGTCCTCCTTCTGCAGCAGCGTGAAGATCGCGACCACCAGGATTATCCCCAGGGTCGCGATCGGGCCGATGATCGGCTCCAGGATGTGCCGCCCGAGTTCCAGCGCGGACGTGGTCGGTGTCTGGGTGATGACGACTGGAACCGGTTTCCCTTCCGCCGGCTGCTGCGGCGTACCGGTCGCGGCAGGCTGTTGCGCGGGCTGGGCCGGCGCCTGCTGTTGCGGCGAACCCGCACCTTCGAACTTCTGCAACAAACCGCCGAAACGGCTCGAGATGTCCGTCCCGATCAGTTGCTGCATCGCATGAACCTTGGTCTCGATCGTCGCCTGATACTGCGGAACCTGCCCTGCCAGTCCGGCGATTTGCGTGCCGATGATGCCGCCCAGGGCGATGATCACCCCGATGGCGATCAGGACCGAAAGAAGCGCCGCAATGACCCGGGGAAGCCACAGGCCGCGCAGCAGCTCCATCAGCGGGCTGAGAACGAAACTCAGCAGTATCGCCAATGTAATGGGGATCAGCACTTCACTGCCGAAATAGAGCGCGCAGATCACGACAACGACGACAACCACGCCGGTGAGAATGTTCGGCCGTGGTCCTTCCGCCGGTGCAACCTGATGCGGCGGTGCTATCGGCATTGTGTAAGTCCCGCGCTGTTCAGCCATGGCGGAGCTCGTATCGGCGCAGTAGCAGCATCAGGTCACTGAACACGAGTCACAAACGCTCGTGAAGCCGAGACCGCACGGGTCCGCGACCGCCGTCGTTTACCGGCTTACCCGGCCGAGGATTTCCGCCAGTCCGGCTCGCCGGTGCCCATGCCGGCCGATGGTCGTTTCGGCTGCCGTCAACGCATCCAGCACGGCTTCCTGCGTTGCCTCTGCCGCGGCCTGAAACAGCCGGTCCATGCGCGCTTCGGCCAGGGACCGGTGCTCCAGGAAGTCCTGATCCGCCTGGTGAGGCACGCGGTTCGCCGTGGTGAAGGCCAGCGCGATATCTCCGCTGCCGCTGCCCCAGAATGCGCCGCACCAGGCCAGCCCCACGCCGGCCCGCCGCGCGACCCGCCCAAGCTGCCGGCAATCCAACGGGATGTCAGTGCCGATCAGCACAATGCACGACCCGGTTTCCGCCGCGGCGGTCGCCGCAAGATCGACGCGCCGCCCGTCCGGCAGCCGCAAATCACCGGCGCGTCCGAAATTGGCCAACACCAGCACGCCCAGATGATAGGGCTTTTCATCCAGCTTCAATCGCCGAGACGCGGAGCCGATCCCGCCCTTCAGTCCAAAGCAGCTCATTCCGGTGCCGGCGCCGATGGCTCCAAGCTCGAACTCCTCGGCCGCCGCCTCGATCGCGGCATCCGCATGCGCCTCAGTGACCGGCATGGCCTGGATGTCGTTCAGATAGCCATCGTTGCACTCCAGCACGACCGGGTTCACCGTCGCGGTCTGCCGCCCGATTTCCGGGTCTTCGCGTACCGCGCGGCGGATCAGCGCACTGGCACAGATACCGACGGCAAACGTGTTGGTCAGCAGCAGCGGCGTTTCCACGGTGCCTAACTCGGTTACCTGCATCAGCCCGACGCTCTTGCCGAACCCGTTCAGCACCTGCACCGCCGCCAGCGGCTTGTCCTGAAACAAATTGCCGTCATGCGGCAGCACCGCGGTGACGCCGGTCCAGACGTCGTTCTCCTGGATCGTTGCATGCCCGACAAGCACCCCCGGCACGTCGGCGATGCTGTTCCGGCGGCCCGGCATCAGCGAGCCGCAGCCAAGCCCAAGATCACGAGCGCGCATGAAGTCCCCTGCGGTTGAACGCAGGATTCCCGCACAATGCATGGTGGAGCAAGCCCCACGTGGAGAACCGCCGAAAATCGCGTGCGTTCGCCGGATGATACCGGACGCTCAACGGCATCAACGATCCATCTCTGTGCCCACCGCGGCCGCTGTGTTGAACCTTGCTTCTCCAGTACTCGACGCCACCGGATGACCTCTCCCCCGAACTGCGCTACGACCATCGCAGGACAACACCCGAAAGGAGCCGCCATGCGCGAAATCGGTCACTTCATCGGCGGGCGGATGGTGGCCGGCACCAGTGGCCGCCACGCTGATGTCTTCAACCCGGCATCCGGGGAAGTCACCGCAAAGGTCGCGCTGGCCGACGCCGCCGAAATCGACCGCGCCGTGCATGCGGCAGCCAAGGCGTGGCCCGCCTGGGCCGCCACTCCGCCGCTGCGCCGCGCCCGGACCATGTTTAAGCTGAAAGACCTGCTGGAGCGTGACCGCCACAAGCTGTCGGCCGCCATCACCGCCGAGCACGGCAAGGTCCTGTCGGACGCGGATGGAGAGGTGCAGCGCGGGCTGGAGGTCGTGGAATTCGCCTGCGGCATCCCGCATCTTCTGAAAGGCGAGTTCACCGAGGCGGTGGGCACCGGCATCGACGCCTGGTCGATCCGCCAGCCCCTCGGCGTGGTCGCCGGAATTACCCCGTTCAATTTCCCACTGATGGTGCCGCTGTGGATGATCCCGGTCGCACTGGCCTGCGGCAACTGCTTCATCCTGAAACCGTCGGAGAAGGATCCCTCCGCCAGCCTGCTGCTGGCCGGGTTGTTGGCCGAAGCCGGCATTCCGGACGGCGTGTTTAGTGTGGTGCAGGGCGCGCGTGAGGCCGTGGAAGCCATTCTGGCCCAACCGCAGATCGCCGCGGTCAGCTTCGTCGGCTCCACAGCGATCGCCGAAACCATCTACAAAGGCGGCGCGGCCCACGGCAAGCGCGTGCAGGCGCTGGGTGGAGCGAAGAACCATCTGGTCGTGATGCCGGACGCCGATCTGGATGACGCGGTCAACGCGCTGATGGGCTCGGCCTATGGGGCTGCCGGGGAACGCTGCATGGCGGTGTCCGTCGCGGTCGCTGTTGGCTCGGCCGGCGACAAGCTGGTGCAGAAGCTGGAACCCCGCGTGCGCGCGCTGAAGATCGGCCCGGGCACCGACCCGGACGCCGAGATGGGGCCGCTGGTCACGCGCGAACACCGCGAGAAGGTGAAAGGATACGTGGACCTTGGTGTGAAGGAAGGCGCCGAGCTGGTGGTCGATGGCCGCGACGTGAAATTGCAGGGCTACGAACACGGCTTTTTCCTGGGCGGCTGTCTGTTCGATCACGTGCACACCGACATGCGCATCTATCAGGAGGAGATTTTCGGCCCGGTTCTGGACGTGGTGCGCACACCCGATCTTGCCGGGGCGGTGCGCATGGTGAACCAGCACCGCTATGGCAACGGTGTCGCCATCTACACGTCCGACGGCGGCGCCGCGCGCGATTTCGCCAGCGCAATCGAGATCGGCATGGTGGGCGTCAACGTGCCGATTCCGGTGCCGATGGCGTTCCACAGCTTCGGCGGCTGGAAGCAATCGCTGTTCGGCGATCACCACATCTACGGGCCGGAGGGCGTGCGGTTCTATACCCGCTACAAGGCGATAACCCAGCGCTGGCCCGGCGCCGCTCGCAGGGGCGCCGAATACGTCATGCCGACGCTGGGACGCTGAGCGGCTCCACCCCCGCCGCCTCCATTGCGGATTTCGCCAGATCCGGATCGGTCAGATAGTCCGGCATGGCGTAGGCGGTCAGGCGCGGGATCTCGCGCAGCGTGACGCGGGCGCCGTGGGTTTCAACACCCAGTTCGCGCAGCGCGGCGAAGGCACGCGACAGGTTTTCCTGTCGGCAGCCGAGCCGGGCTGCCAACAAGCCTTTCTCGAACGGAAGACGGAAATCCGCCGTGGGGCTGGTCGGATCGGGCACCAGGGCCAGCAGATAGGCGCCGAGGCGCTGCGCCGTGGTGCGCACCTTGAGGTCGCGTATCTGCCGCACAAGGTTGCGGAAATCCGTGGACATGGAGCGCAGCAGCGCCAGGGTCAGTTCCGGTTCGCGCTCGATTATCACGCGCAGCGGTTCGGCCTTGATCGCCACCAGCCGGGCACGCTGCACCACATGCGCCGATTGCAGGTACGGCAGCAGGGACATTACCGATGCGAGCACGAAATCCTGGCCCGGTTGCAGCACCTCCACCACGGCGGTCGATCCATCCGGAGCGGTGGTGCTCAGCGCCACCTGGCCTTCCAGCAGGTAGTAGAGGATGTCCGGTACCGCGCCTTGCTGGCAGATGCGGTCGCCATGCGCGGCCGTGACCACCTCACTGAGCGCGTTGATCCGTTCCAGCAGAGCGTCGTTCAATCCGGCGAAGACCGGTATCTGCTGCAGCGCCGCTATTCCCGGACGCATCGTTCCCCCCGTGTTCTGGCGTGTGTGACGCTGATGATTGCGCTGGTTTTGGAAAATCGCAAATCTGCGCCGAGTCGTGGGTAGGACAGGGCGAATGAAAGCGGTTGTATGCGAGGCATTTGGCGGCCCCGAGGCTTTGGTTGTGCGGGACCTGCCCGACCCGCCGCCCCCCGGACCAGGCGAAGTTCAGGTGCGGATCACCGCCCGCGGCGTGCAGTACGTGGACGTGCTTCAACTTGCGGGCAAGTACCAGGTGCGCCCGGAACCGCCGTTCATCCCCGGCAGCGAGGCGGCCGGAGAGGTGGTGGCGGTCGGCCCGGAGGTGACCCGGTTCAGACCGGGCGATTCGGTCATGAGCCGACATCGCACCGGGGCGTTCGCGACTTTGGCCAACGCGACGGAAGCGGCGTGCGATCCGGTGCCCCCCGGCATGGCGATGGAGGACGCGGCGGTGCTGCGATCCGGCCACGGCACGGCGTATCACGCCCTGCTGCAGCGCGCGCGGTTGAAGGCCGGCGAGTGGGTGCTGGTGCACGGGGCCGCCGGCGGGATCGGCATCGCGGCGATCCAGATTGCGCGACTGTCCGGTGCACGGGTGGTTGCCACCGCAAGCACTGAAGCCAAACGTGCGGCCTGTCTGGCGGAAGGCGCGGAGCACGCGTTGGATTACCGCAAAGGTTTCGTCGATCGGGTCAAGGAAATGACCGGAGGCCGCGGGGTGGATGTTGTGTATGACCCGATCGGTGCGACTGTAACCGACGAGTCGCTGCGCTGCCTCGCCTATGGCGGGCGGTTGCTGATCCTCGGGTTCC
>DATIMO010000559.1:0-2354 GCA_035475215.1 Acetobacteraceae bacterium
CACCGCAGAGGCGCAGAGACGCAGAGTATACGGCAGAGAATATCCATTAATGTTATTCTCTGCGCTGTTCTCTGCGTCTCTGCGCCTCTGCGGTGAATCTTTCTTCTTCTTTCTTCTCCTTCCCGGCATGCGCATCCTCCACGTCTTCGACCACTCGCTCCCCCTGCAAAGTGGCTACGTGTTCCGCTCGCTCGGTATCCTGGCAGCGCAACGCGGCTTCGGCTGGCACACGACGCAGGTCACCGGGCCGCGCCACAACGCCGCGAAGGCGCCGGCGGAAACCGTCGACGGCTGGACCTTCCACCGCACGCCACGGCTGAACGCACGGCTCGCGGCAGCACCGATCGCCCGCGAAGCGCTCGAAATGCACGCGCTTGCCCGCCGGCTAACCGAGCTCATTCGCGCCGAACGCCCGGACATCGTCCACGCGCACTCTCCGGTGCTGGTCGGCTGGCCGGCCTTGCACGTCGCCCGGCGGGCCAAGCTGCCGCTGGTCTATGAAGTCCGCGGCCTGTGGGAGGACGCGGCGGTCGATCTCGGCCACTCTCGTGCAGGGGATCTGCGCTACCGCGCGACCCGCGCGTTCGAGACGCATCTGCTCCGCCGCGCCGACTGGGTGGTCACGCTGTGCGAGGGCATGCGACGCGAGCTGGTCGGCCGCGGCATCCCATCCAGCCGAATCAACATCGTGCCGAACGCGGTCGAGCCGGCGCTGTTCCGCACGCCACAGCCGAAGGATCCGGCGCTGGTTGCGGAACTTGGACTGGCCGGACGCATCGTGCTCGGCTTCATCGGCTCGTTTTATCACTATGAGGGGCTCGATCTGCTGATCGACGCCCTGCCGGCAATTCGCGACCGAGACCCGCGGGCGATGCTGCTGCTGGTCGGCGGCGGCCCGATGGCGGACACGCTGCGCCAGCGGGTCAGCGGGCGCGGTCTTGGCGACACGGTCCGCTTCACCGGCAGGGTGCCGCACGATCAGGTGCAGCGGTACTACGATCTGGTTGACTTCCTTGTATTTCCTCGGCGGCGAATGCGGCTGACCGAATTGGTGACGCCACTGAAACCCGTGGAAGCGATGGCCGAGAGACGGCTGGTCATCGCCTCGGATGTCGGCGGCCACCGTGAGCTGATCCGTGATGGCGAGACGGGGTTCCTGTTTCCGGCGGACGATGTGGCGGCGCTGGCGCGGCGGGTAACAGAGGCGATACTGGCGACCGATCGGCATGACCGGATGCGCGAGGCGGCCCGGCACTTTGTAGCAGCGGAACGGGTGTGGCCGGTCAGTGCGGAGAACTACAGGGCGGTGTACGAGGGATTGGTCGGCCGCGTCGATCGACGATCATCAGGTCATTCGGCCGAAACAGACGGCTGAATTTGTTGGCTTCGACGGGCACAAGAAAGACGCCAATGAGACTAATTCATACAGGCGCTGGAATCGTCTGAACGATCGATCTGTTGTTGCCGTGTGGTGCCTGGCCATCAGGGCGCTTGTTGCGCGTGCAAAGGTTACGCTACACTGCCTGCTCGCGGCTACCCAATGCGCATCCCAGAAATTCGAAGCCGAATTTCCGGGGCAGGACACCGGGTCATCCACCTGAAAAGGAAAGTGCAAATGAGCGTGCAGGGCCTTGGTTACGTCGGGATCGGCGCGGCCAATTTCGACGACTGGTCGGATTTCGCGACCGGCTGGCTGGGCATGCAGGCGGTGGAGCGCGGCGCAACCACCCAGGCGTTCCGCATGGATGATCTCCGGCAGCGACTGATCATCGACAGTGAGCTGTCGCGAGGACGGAGCTGCTTCGGCTGGGAGGTAGAGGACTCCACGGCGCTGGACCTGCTCGCCGCCCGGCTGGAACGCGCGTCCGTCGCTGTGCGGCGGGAACCGAAGGCATTGGCCGACCAGCGCCTGGTAGGCGAGTTGATCTCGTTTTCGGATCCAGCCGGCAACCGGTTGGAGGCGTTCCACGGGGCGCAGGTCGCGCCTGAGCCGTTTCGTCCGGGGCGGGCGATTTCCGGGTTCCGCACCGGGCCGCTTGGCATGGGGCACGTGGTGCTGGGGGTGCCCCACATGGACACCGCGCTGCGGTTCTACAGGGAACTGCTGGGCTTTCGGATCAGCGACTACATTCTCAGCCCGGTCACCGCATATTTCCTGCATGTGAATCCGCGGCATCACAGCCTCGCTTTGTTCGAGATCGGCAGGTCGGGGTTCCACCACCTGATGGTCGAGCTGTACTCGTTCGACGATGTCGGCCAGGGTTATGATGTGGCGTTGGGTGATCCGGATCGTATCGCAGTGACACTCGGGCGGCATCCGAACGATCTGATCACGTCCTTCTATATGCGATCAC
>DATIMO010000560.1:0-4601 GCA_035475215.1 Acetobacteraceae bacterium
AGTACTGGTTGAGCGCGAAAGGAATTCCGTAACGCACGAAAATGTGGGGTGCCAAAAAATTTCCTTGCGTGCACGGCCTATCCAGAAGGAAATTTTGCTGTGATGATTTCCGCCGGAGGAGTCGTCATCGCCGCATGCAGCATTGCCGGCGGAAGCTCGATCCGCGTCACGCGCCATATCCCCTGCTGCAGATCAAGCTGTAGCCTCAGCCCGGGCTGCGCCCCTGCGGTGCCCTCTGCCGTGCCCCCTGCGGTGCCGAGCTTGACGATGAAACGCGACCAGTCGGTGAAATACGCAAGCCGGATGGCGCCGGCCCCATCCCCCGGGGCGCTCAGTCGGGCGATAAGCGCCTGCGGGGTCACGCTGCCGCGCATGGCGTGCGCGGCGACGCCGCGCAAGAATCCATGTCCGAACGGCGCGAGTTGTGCACCCGCGGCCGTCAACGGCGGGCTCGGCGCATCCGTAACTGTATCGGCGATCTCTTCGGCGATGCCCTCGCGAACCGAAGGCCAATCAACCAGTTGCGACAGAGTGGCCGAATCCCCGTTGTTGATCGCCTGATTCAGTCGGTAGAGCGTCAGGCACGGATAGGCGACATAGCCGGCGACCATCAGCCCAAGCGCAGTCAGGATCGGCACCCTGGCCGTCATGTACATCTCCACCGCTTCACCAGTTCACCGTAACAGCAAGACGCGTCGGGAGTCGGGCAAGTGCAGCCACAAGCGCTTGACCTCAGTGACGTTGCTGCGAGCCAACCGCTTCCGGCGAGTGACCGGTCAGGCGCTGATACAACAGTCTGTCAGTGGCGCCTTCGGTGCTGAACAGCAGCACGCGGCTGTCCGACCCCAGATGCAGCGCCGCCCGCGCTGCGTCACCCGCGGCGGCCAGCCGAAAACCCGCCAACCCCGCCGCTCCAGATTCACCCGACACGATGCCCTGTTCAGCCAACAACCGCATGCCGTCCACCGCCGCCTGATCCGGAATAGCCATGAACGCGGTTGCCGACCGCGTCAGTTCCTGCCAGGCGAGCAAGCTTGGTTCACCGCAGGCAAGCCCGGCCATCAGTGTATCGAGCGTCCCTGAAACACTCGTTAACCGGCCTGCCTCGGCACTGGCCAACAGACAGGCGGCGTCCCGGGGCTCTACCACGACCAGCCGCGGTGCAGGGGTGAAGCAGTCTCGAAGCTGCACTGAAACCGCGGCAGCGACCCCGCCCACACCCGCCTGTATGAAGACATGAGTGGGCGGCGCGCCCTGCCACTGTCCGGCGGCCTCGTCGGCCATCAGGCGGTAACCTTGCATGATCGCGCGCGGGATGTCGGTGTAGCCAGGCCAGGACGTGTCCGAAACCACGACCCAGCCGGGCTGCCGGCCCGCCAGTTCGGCCGCCCGCACCGCATCATCATAGGTGCCCGGAACGCGCCGCACCTCGGCTCCGAACGCGGCGATCGCGTCCACGCGCGCCTGACTGACCGTGGCGTGGACAAAGATCACGCAGCGGCAGCCGAGCCGAACCGAGCCCCAGGCCACCGCACGACCGTGATTGCCGTCTGTGGCGGAGGTCAGGGTCACATCCCCCGGCATGCCGCCCAGGCGGGCCAACACTGCTGCCAACGCCACCCCGGCTGCGTAGGCGCCGCCCAATGCCTTGAAACTGCCCAACCCGAACCGGCCGGACTCGTCCTTCAGGCGGATCGCCGCAACACCGGCATTGCCGGCCACGGTGGGAAGGTCGTGCAACGGTGTCGGCGCGTATCCGTTCCAGCCGGTGATCTCGGCTTTGGCGCACCGGTATTCGTCGGGCGGCAACACCGGATTGTCTGCAATGCCGGCGTGAGGATTGAGACAAAGCCGGAACGAATGCGGGGGACTCATGGGCGCCAGCCTGGGCCGGCGAGTGGGATCGGGTCTAGACCGTGATCGCCTCAAGCTGAAGCGCTCACGTCCAGACTCCTGGTTTGAGAGCGTGATTCACGCTTTCTGGCGATTCCGTCTCAAGCGATCACGCGCTCGTGCGGGCGAGACCCTCACCCGGCTTGTTTCGCAAGCCGACCCTCGGGTCGGAGCTCGGGGCAGGCTCTCTCCCGCAAGCGCGGCAGAGGTGCAGTAAAAAAGGAATGCGCATGAAGGTTACCATTCTTGGTGGCGCCGGGTTTCTGGGGCGTAAGCTCGCGGCGCATCTCGCCGGGCACGGACGGCTTGGGGAAAATCAGGTCAGCGGCCTGATCACGTTCGATTTCGTCGATTCGCCGGCCCCGCTGGATGCGGATTTTCCAGTGCGGCGATTGCAGGGCGACATCGCCGCCCTGCCGGACGAGGCGATTCCGCACGATACCGATGTGGTGTTCCACCTTGCTGCGGTAGTCAGCGCCCAGGCGGAAGCGGATTACGACCTTGGCATGCGGGTGAACCTGCATGGGGCCGAGGCGGTGATCAACGCCTGTCGCCGGATTGCAAGCCCCGGCCGTCAGCCGCCGCGCGTGGTGTTCACGTCCTCGATCGCGACGTTCGGCGGTGGCCAGGACGCGAAGCTGGAGGATGATGCGCGGCAGGTACCGGCGAACAGCTACGGCGCCGAGAAGGCCGCGGCCGAGCTGCTGCTGGCCGATGCGTCGCGGCGCGGGTTCCTGGATGCGGTTTCGTTGCGGCTGCCAACCATTGTGGTGCGGCCGGGACGGCCGAACCGAGCCGCCAGCAGCTTCCTATCGGCCATCATCCGCGAGCCGCTTCTCGGGCTGGAAACCGAGCTGCCGGTTGCTGATGCGTTCGCCGCCTGGGTTGCCAGCCCTCGCCGCGCGGTCGATTGGCTGCTGCATGCCGCGGTGATGGACACGGAATCGATGGGCATCGACCGCAGCGTGAACCTGCCCGGCATCAGTACCACCGTCGCGCACATGCTGCAGGCACTGGACGAGGTGCGGCCGGGCGCCTCAGCTCTGATCCGGCACACGCCGGATCCGGAGATTGCCGCCATCGTGGAAAGCTGGCCGGCGGCATTCGAGGCGATGCGCGCCCGCACGCTGGGGTTCGCGGCGCACGAGCCGCTGGTGGACGTGGTGCGCGCGTTCGTTGAGGACGACCTGGAGGCGACACGCGCCGAGCGCGGACTGCCACGGCAATAAGTGCAACTTTCCGGCAACTGAACGAATTATTTATCGCCCGCGGACGCATTATCTGCTGACTTGCGGTTGATCGTGCTTGCGGACGGCGCCATGAATGCGTTGACGCGTTCATGCAACTGCCGTCCGTCAGAGCCGGCAGAGGGGCGCGATTCGTGCCGTTCCTTCCGTTTCCGGACGCCTGCGCATGTCCTCTATTCCCGGCGATTCCAGCCTCGCCGGCACCCCGTCATTACCGCAAGCTGGCAAGACTGGGCCGGCCCGGGGCGGAGTGAGCCGGATTTCCCGGCGCGACACTCCGTATCGCCGACACCGCCCGCTCGGCACGGCGGTGATGCATGCGCCGCAGACGCTACGGGCCCTGGTGCGGGCCGACGAGATCTGGCTGGTCGTGCTGGCCGCGTTCACCGGAGCGGCGGCCGGCGTGGTGGTTTTCCTGATGACCAGCGCCGCGCAGATGGCGCATGTATTCCTGTTCGGCATCGACATGGACCAGCATCTGAGCGCGGCCACACGGATCGAGCCGTGGTGGCGTGCGGCGATCGTGCCGCCGCTTGGCGGCCTGGTGTTCGGCCTGTTCAGCCTTGGGATCGCGCGGATCTGGCCCCGCCGGGCGGTTGACCCGATCGAGGCGAACGCGTTGTACGGCGGGCGGATGTCGCTGAACGACAGCATTACGGTGATGCTGCAGACGATCATCTCCAACGGCGTGGGCGCGTCGATCGGGCTGGAGGCGGGCTACACGCAGATGGGGGCCGGTTTGGCCTCGCGACTAGGACGCAGCTTTCGGTTGCGACGCACCGACATGCGCCTGCTGGTCGGGTGCGGTGCGGCCGCGGCGATCGCCGCGGCGTTTAATGCGCCGCTGACCGGCGCATTCTACGGCTTCGAACTGATTATCGGTACGTACACGCTGGGCACGTTTGCACCGGTTGCGGTGGCCGCGATCGTTGCGGTCTCGGTGCTGCATGCGCTGGGGCCGGCACCGTTCGACCTGACGCTGGTGATGCCGCCGCTGGTAGCACAGGATTACGTGCCGATCCTGGCGCTCGGCGTGTTCTGCGCGCTGATCAGCATCGCCATCATGCGTGGCGTGACACTCACCGAGGAAATGTTCCGGAAAAGCCGCATTCCGGCCTGGCTGCGGCCGGTGGTGGGCGGCGTGATCGTCGGGCTGCTGGCGCTGGGGACGCCGATGGTGCTGTCGTCCGGCCATGGCGCGATCGGGCTGATCATCAGCACGCCGTTCCCGGTCTGGTGGCTGGGCCTGCTGGTGCTGATGAAGGCGTGTGCATCGGCGATTTCCATCGGGTCCGGATTTCGCGGCGGGCTGTTCTTCGCCTCGCTGTTCCTGGGGGCGCTGATCGGCAAGTTCTTTGGCAGTGCACTGGCGCTGTTCAGCACATCCCACATCGTTCCACCAGCAAGCATGGCGGTGGTGGGGATGAGTTCGACCGCGGTGGCGATCATTGGCGGTCCGAT
>DATIMO010000561.1:0-7014 GCA_035475215.1 Acetobacteraceae bacterium
GCCCACCACCGCCGCGGCAATCGCCTGCAGCTCCGACCCATAGCCCGCATTCGGGTTGCCCATCGTCAGCCGCGCCACCAGCAGCATTCCCGCCACGGTCGCGAACACAGAGGCCAGCCCATACGCCACCAGCGTTACCCGCGTGACACTGACGCCGACCCGTCGCGCCGCCTCCACATTGCTGCCGACCGCGTACAAATACCGCCCCAGCCGCGTCGCCCCCAGCAACCACTGCGAGCCCACCGCAAACACCAGCATGATCACGAACATCGTCGGTACGCCCAGCACCGCCGTGTTCGCCACCATCCCCAACGACGTCGGCATTCCAGCCACCGTCATTCCGCCTGAAACCAACATGGTCAACCCGCGGAACCCCTGCAGGCCCGCCAGCGTCACGATAAACGCCGGGATCCCCAACCGGTCGATCGCCAGCCCGTTCACCACCCCGATCACCGCCCCCAGCAGCAGCGCCAGCAACACCGCCAGCAGCACGTTCACGCCGCTCGCCAGCATCAGTGCGAACACTACGCCGGTCAGCCCCGCCACCGAGCCCACCGACAGATCGATCCCTGCCGTGATGATCGTGAACAACTCCCCGTATGCGATGATCGCATCGACGGAGACCTGCCGCATGATGTTGAAAATGTTCCCGGTCGTCAGGAAATACGGCGAGGCCAAAGCCAGCGCGATCCACAGCAGCACCGTGCACCCGGCAACCCAGGTCTCCACCGGCAGGTTGTGGCGAAGTCCCGACAGCCGTGAAGACCGTTCGGGCGGTGCCGTGCGTGCCGAAGTTGTGGTCGCGCTGGCCATCAAACCACCTCGCGCATCACTCACCCAGGAACGGCGTCAATTTGTACTTTTTCGGATCGAGCAGCCCCTGCATGGCCGGACTGTCGATATTCGCCTTCGTAACCACATGCACGCCGGAATCAACGTATTTTGGAAATACCACGCCCTTCGACGCAGCCAGGCCGTACCAAACGCCCGCATACCCCATCATGAACGGATTCTGCACAATCAGCCCGTCCAGATTGCCGTTGCGCACGAACGCGACCTCCTGGTCAGATGTATCGAACGCAACCGCACAGAGCTTCGCGCCCAGGTTCTTCTCCTGAATCGCCCGGCCGGCGCCGTCGCCCTCCAGTTCGTTATCGGCAAACATGCCGACCAGGTTCGGATGCCGGGTCAGAATATCCTCTGCGTCCGACAGCGCCCGCGCCGGATCGTTGTTACCCACCCGGTGCTCGACGATCTTCAGCCCAGGATATTTCTTCAACTGCTCGACAAACCCCTTGTCGCGATCGTTCAGTGACTGAGCGCCGGCCAGTGCCGTCATGTAAGCGACGTCGCCCTCCTGCTTCCCGGTGCGCGCCTTCACGCAGGCCGCCACCTCGTCGGCCGCCTTCTCGCCGCCGGTCACATTGTTCGTCGCCAGGAACGTCACGTATTTGTCGGTGTTGGCGTTCGAATCCACCACAATCACCGGTATGCCGGCAGCGGTCGCGTTGGCGATCGGCTGCGCCAGCGCCTGCGCGTTCGTCGCCGCCACGACAATCGCCGTCGGCTTCGACACGATCGCATTCTCCATGATCGAGACTTCGCCGGCGACGTCGGTCTCCGCCTGTGCGCCAAGCTTGGAAATCGGCACGTTCAGCGCTTTCGACGCCGCGTCTGCACCATCGAACACCGTAGCCCAGAACTGCGAGGTCGTCGCCTTCACGATCACCACAATCCGTGCGCCGCCCTGCGCGAATGCCGTCCCGTGCCCCGCAACGCAAAGTCCCAGCGCGGTCGTTCCTGCCAGCACCAGTTTTCTCACGCTAACCTCCCTGTCGATAGCTGCCTCACGCCGTCGCCGGCTCCATGGTCTCACTGAAGCCGGTCATGTACTTGATCAGTTCCTGCTGCGTCGTCTCCGCCGCTGTCGCGACATGCACGATGCGCCCGCGATACATCACCGCGATCCGGTCGGCGACTTCCAGAATCTCGATCAGGTTGTGGCCGATATAGATCACCCCCACGCCATCGGCTGCCAGCCGCCGCGCGAGCTGGATCACATGCTCGCGTTCCATCACCGCGAGAGCCGCCGTGGGTTCGTCGAGGATCACCACCTTGGCCTGCCAATACAACGCGCGGGCGATCGCCACCGCCTGACGCTGCCCGCCCGATAAACGCGAAACACTCCGCGCCCGGACGGGGATGCGGCTCTCGATCCGCGCCAGCAGCGCCTCGGTCTCGGCGCGGATGCGGCGGTTGTCGATTACCGGCAGCACGCCCAGCCAGTACCGCACCGGCTCGCGGCCCAGGAAGATATTGGCGCCCACCGACAGCTCATCCGCGAGCGCCAGGTCCTGATAGACCGTCTCGATCCCTAGCCGTCGCGCTTCTGCCGGAGCGTGCAGATCGAGCCGCTCGCTGTTCAGCCGGATCTCTCCGCTGTCTGCCCGATACACCCCGGCAATGTGCTTGATGAGCGTCGACTTGCCGGCGCCATTGTCGCCGACCACCGCCAACACCTCGCCGACCTGCAGCGTCAGATCGACGCCGCGGAGCACGCTGATCGGCCCGAAGCTCTTGTGCACGTTCTCGACTTCCAGCAGCGGCGGCACCGCTCACCCCCACGCGCCTGCGCTCCACCCAATAGAGGGGAGGCAGGTGGTGCCGTCAATTCACAGCCGCACAGCAAGTTGGGCGACTTTTTTCAGGTCCTCGACAAAGGCGCGGTACTCCCGATGGCGGGCGGCCTGATCGGGCACGCGCAGTAGGAAAGACGGATGCACAGTTACGAACGCAGTTTCCGTGTCCGACAGACGGATCGGGCGGCCGCGCTCGCGTGTGATGGTCACGGCACGCCCCAGAACCGCGCGGGCAGCGGTCGCGCCGAGCAGCACCACCAAAGCCGGCGCCAGCCGCACCCGTTCCACATCCAACCAAAAACGGCACGCCTGGATTTCCGGCGCTTCGGGAGTCTGGTGAATGCGGCGCTTGCCGCGCGGCGTGAATTTGAAATGCTTGACCGCATTGGTGACGTAAGCGGCACGACGATCGATCCCGGCCTCGGCCATTGCGCGATCGAGCATCAAGCCTGCCGGTCCAACGAACGGGCGACCGATGACGTCTTCCTGATCGCCGGGCTGCTCACCGATGAACATGACACGCGCATGCGCCGGTCCTTCGCCGAATACCGTCTGGGTCGCCGGCTCCCAGAGATGGCAGCGGCGACAATCTGCAGCCTCATGCACGGCGGTTTCCACGTCGGGGTCGGCGCCAACCGGCATTACCACCGGTCCCACGGCGGCGCGGTCGGGCGGCCAGGGATCGTCGCCGAACGGTTCCGCCTCTGGAATCGAGGTGCCGGGGTGCGCGGCTTCCAGCAGGTCGGCGCCGTACGCGCGCCAGCAGGCGGCCAGTGCGGCGTCGTCGGGCACGGTCGCAGGATCGATGCCGGGGCCGAAGCGCAGTTCGCGTGCATTCCAATGCGCGCTGGCATCGGGGGTGAGGATCGATACGGCCATTTCCGGAAAACGGCGTTGCAGAAGCTGGGCATTCGCCTCCAGCACGAAATGCGCCGGCATGTACCAGCCGATATGCCGCGTCGGCTCCCCGGCGGGCAGATAACGGAGCTGGGACCGCATGCGATGCTGCTCAGCGCGCACCGCCAGAGCGACGCCGCGGGCGCGGCGGAGTTCAGGGTCGGCGGCGTCTTCCAGCTCCAGGTCGCCGGAGTGGGCACGCCAGACCAGGCGATAAAGCAAGTCGAAGCGGCCCGAATCGCGCGCCTGGATGGCCTGTGTGGCCAGCGAGACCAGCGCACGCGAGATGCGGAAGCTGCCGCTTTCCTGTGTCGGTTTGTGGGCGTGGCCGGCGGTGACGCGCCATTGCACCTGCTCCGGCGGGACGCCAGCCAACACCAGTTCACGGGTGGCTCCGCGCCAGCCGTTCCAGTCGGTTTCACTGTGCAGTCCGATGCGCCGCATGGATGGCAGGGAACAGCATTGCGGGACGGTTTCCAAGCCTGAAATGGCGTGAAGCGTGGGTTGCCGGATAGGTGGCCAGTTCGGACGGATCATCAAGATCGCGGTAAGCCGCAAGCCGCCACTTGATGTGGTCAGCTAACCAGCATCTCCTTGTCAGATTCAAATACCGGTGGCCCGGCTCGCCCGATGAAGAGCCCCGGTTCGTCGAAGTTCCCGAATTTCAACCATGGAAGGAAAAAACAATGGAAATCAAACGAAGCGGTTCGCAGCCATCCGGCAAAGGTCCGGCAGAGTATTTCACCGGAACCGTACGCGTTGATCCGCTGTTTAGCGCGCCTGATCCGGCCCGTGTTGCCGGCGCGAGTGTCACCTTCGAGCCCGGCGCGCGTACGGCGTGGCACACGCATCCGTTCGGTCAGACTTTGATCGTCACGGCGGGGTGCGGCCGGGTCCAGCGCGAGGGCGGGCCGGTTGAGGAAATCCGGCCGGGTGATGTGGTCTGGTTCTCGCCCGGCGAGAAGCACTGGCACGGGGCCACGCCGACCACGGCCATGACCCACATCGCCATCCAGGAGAGGCTCGACGGCAAAGCCGTCAATTGGATGGAAAAGGTCGGTGACGAGCAATATCGGGCGTAATACCATGGCTCCGTTGCGCGGATATCAAGCAACCGATGAAGCGGCGCGGCATCGGCGGCGGAACCACGCCGATGCGACGGATCGCGGCTGCACTGCCGCATAGGAAAGCGCAACGCAGCGGCCATATCAGGAATTGGTTCCTCCGTCGCCGGCCATAAGGTGGGGCCGGCAGGCGAAAGAGCGATGCAAAATCGCAAAGGTGGAAATGGCGGCCTCAAGATCGCGACCATCCGACTCGAGTGTGTGGGGCTGCTACTGGACCCGTGGACCTCAAGCCGAACGCTGAGCAGCGCAGCCCAAGTTTGCACGCACAAACCAGGAATGTCACAAGGTCTGTGGAGCATGAATCATGTCGTGCTTGCATGGGACAAGCCAGGCAACCGTGGCGATGCGCCATACCGTGACCGATCTGCTGCTCGGCCATTTGGGAGCCCGTTTCGGCGGCCCGCTTCCGTTCAAACCCGTTGATTGAGCGAACCGGCAATGCTGTGCATCACACCATGCGGACCGACGCATGGTTGCTGTCCTATGGCCTGCTCGGGTTCACACAGAACGGATTGCTGCCGATCCTATTGCCACTCGTCGCACCGGCCGGAAGTTCCGCCGGTACAACCTATGCGGCCTTCGCCTTGCTGGGCCTGTTCGCTCCCGTCATGGGCACCTGGGCCGACCGTACTGGACGGCATCGAGATCTGTTGATCTGGGGCACGCTCATGTCGGGCCTGCTGCTGCTTCTGTTCGAGTTAGGCAGCGCGCCAGCGCGAGTCGTGCTCGCTGCGGGCGCCGGGCTCGGGGCAATGGCAGCAACGACAGCCGGCAACGTGTTGGCAATCCAGGGGTGGCCTGAGGCCGAGTGGGACGGCCGCGTTGCCGGACTGCAGCGATTTATCAGCGCAGGCCAGGTCGTCGGATTGATCGGCGCGGGTGTCTTGGCGCATAGCGCTCCCAGCTATGGATTCGTTGTCGCCGGCGGTGCCCTGTTAGCAGCGGGCGCTTTGGCATTTGCCACGGCACCAGGACGACTGCCGCGCAATTCGAGAGATAAACCGGTGGGCAGACCGATGGTTGGCGGTGATGCCGGTGTTACCGCCGCACATCATCAGGGTCATCATGTCGGCTGGCAGGAACTGAGGGCCTATCTCGCGGTCATCAATCAACCGCTACGGCGATTTCTTATTGTCTGGCTGGTCGCCTATCCGGCGATGAACGGGATTGCCACGATGTTTCCTGTGGCGATGACGCGTGAATTCGGCATGGACCCGATTCTGCCTTCGAGTGCGTACGCGATCGGCGTCGGTTTCAGCCTGCTACTCTACCCGAAGATTGGCGTCGCCACGCACCGCCTCGGTGGAGGACGCATGCTGATTGCGGGGCTCGGAGCGAGGCTTCTGCTTCTGATTTTGCTCACGCCCGCGGGGGTCTGGCACAGCCAGTGGGCAGGTTGGTCAATTCTTGTTGGCTTTGCACTTATCCAACTTGTGTGGCCGTTGCTGGGTGTTGCTGCCAACGCGCTTTCGGTGCGGTTGGCTCCGACCGCACGCGGCGAAAGCGTCGGGTTGTTCAACGCGGCGACATCGCTGGCTGCATCGGTCGGTTCGGCACTGGCTGGTGTGATTTTCAGCGCTGCTGGGTTCGCTGCGTTGACCGGGATCACATGCCTTTCGATTGCCGTGGCGTTGGTGTTGGCCATCCTATGGGTGCCACGACGGCATCCGTCTCTGTCGGCTTGCGCGGGCCGTTACTCTCCGCCCGTGGACCAACCGCAGTGACTCTATCCCAAAAGGAGCGACAACGAGCCGGTCAAACCGATGCTCGGGCCGTCGCAGGATCGTTTGCGTATCCTCTTGTCCCCCTCAGGGCAGGAACTTCAAGGCGGATCGGGGCGGCTTCAGGACGGTTTTGCGGTTGATGCCGTATTGGAGAGCAGTGGCACGGGACGACGTTTGCGCCATTTGAGCTCCGCTCGAATGGGCGGCGTCGTGCGGGCGCTGCCATGAAGAATGCTTGCCATAGCGCATCCTCAGCCTGACGGGTTAGGGATGACTTTGCACCTATGCAACCGCTGCCGCACTCGGCGGTTCGTATTGCGGCGCCCTGGAGCGCAGCCAATAGACCAGCCGGCGCAGCACATACCCAGGAGTAGGTCTTGGCCAAGCACGACGGCATCCGCGGGCTGCACCACGTCACGGCGATCGCCAGCGGCGCGCAAGCGAACCTTGATTTCTATACCGACGCGCTGGGACTCCGGCTGGTCAAACGTACCGTCAACTTTGATGCCCCCGATACCTATCACTTCTATTTCGGAGATGCGGTGGGCAGCCCCGGCAGTCTGCTCACCTTCTTTCCCTTCACCGATGCCGCACCAGGCCGCACCGGCTCCGGCATGGCGGAGGCAA
>DATIMO010000562.1:0-13738 GCA_035475215.1 Acetobacteraceae bacterium
AGCCGGCCACAAGACTGCCGAGCGTTTTCCACGTCGTCCCGCTGCCACTGACCGTCGCCGCCGCGATATCGCCGGTCGCGCTGCCGATCAGATCCGCTTCCGAGGATCGGCCGTCCAGCGTTGCACCGTCGATCAGTGTCAGTGTACCGTTCGGCTGGCCCACAAGCACGTTCAACGTATCAACGATATCGGCGCCATCGAGCACCCAGGGCGTCGAGGCGCCGAACTGCAGCTCACCGACTGTCCCGGTGCCCGTAATAGTCCCGGACGCAACGTTGGTAGTGAACGTCGCGAAATCGTTTGATCCCGGCGGCCCGGCGGGCTGCCAGTTGGTCGAGGTACCGAAATCGGTGCTGCCCCCCACAGGCTTCCAGTTGAACGTCCGGTTGGACAGCGTGATCGTGCCGTGGTCCGGACTGACGCTGAATGCTGTGCCGGTATTGGCCGCCAAGGCAAAATTGGGAAGAAGGTACAGGCCCGCGCTCGTGTTGATCTTCAGCGTGGTGCCATTCAGGATCGCACTGTTGAGTGTGGTGCCGTTGCTGAAAGCGATCGAATCGAGATCCTGAAAATTGCTGATGGCCTGGGTAAATCCGCTACCTGGTGTGCCGAGGACCAGCGTTTCCGGCGCACCGGTATTGAACACGATCGACTGCCCGCTGACACCACCATCCAGCTTCAGCGTTGTGCCGCCACCGAGAACAAGAGTGCCGGCGCCGCTCACGCTGCCGGTGATCTCAAGCGTACCGGATGTGGACGTGCCGATGGCACCGCTGTTGGACGAACCGACAGTTCCATCGTTCACCACCGCCGAGTCGATCAGCCCAGACGCGATCAGTGACTGACCGGCACCCACATTCACCGCGCCGGCTGCCGCATCAGTTCCTGGCGTTCCGATGTCCAGAGCACCGCTTCCGGCGACCGAAAGAGTGGCAAACGTGCCGATGGACTGGCCGACACCCATGGTGAACGCGGAATTGCTGCCGAGCGTTACGAGCGCCGTATTCCCGGCCGCCACGGTGATCAGGCCGTCATTGATGAAGCGCCCCGGGATGGTGCTGCCGGACGGCTCGATATCGATCGTAAGAGTGCTGCCCGCCGGGCCGTTTGCGGCAATCGTGCCGGCATTGATGAAGATGCCGAGTGATCCCAGCCGCGCCGTTTCAGCAGTGGTTTGGCCAGGAACCTGCCCGGTGATTTCACTGGTTGTGTCAACGCTGGGCCGCGCCATCGACAACAGCGAATCGCCACTGAAGATTACCGCCGCGGTGGCCGTAGTCGTGCTGCCGATCTCGATGGTCTGGTTTTGCAGTTGGAAGTCGAACGGCTCAGTGATAGTGGTGCCGGTGTTGATGATGGTGCTCATGCTGCGGTTCCCCGGCATTGCTCGCTGCGGAACGCGGAAGACTTGCCGGGAGGGCTGTTTGTCCAGGGCGCCACGTCGCTCGGCATGATCTGCTCTCTGCTTTCCGAATACGAACAGTTCTGCCTGCAAGCCAACGGCGAAGTCAACAATTTGCGACCGGTGAAGCAATGCGATCGAATGCCCTGTGGCCGAAGGCTGTCTTGCTTCCGAGACGGCGCGCCAGGAACTCGCCAAGACCCACCCCGGGGCTAAAGAAATGGACCGGGGATTGGCTTTGACTTGCACCGGCCGATGGTCTGCCCCAGAACCGCGGACATCATCGCCTGTCCCGCGCCCTGCGCGCCCCACCGCTGACGCCAATAAGCGCCCCCGGCGCGAGGAGACCGCCCGACCACCATGCGAACCGGCAAGCTGATCACTCGGGTTGACCGCTACATATGTCGCCAGCTCTTCCTGGCTCTGATCGCAGTGACCGGTGGGTTGACTGCGCTGATCTGGCTCACGCAGTCCCTCCGCTTCGTCGAGCTGGTGGTCAATCATGGCCTGTCGTTCGGGGTTTTCCTGGAACTGACCGGACTGCTGATCCCCAGTTTCGTCGCAGTGATCCTTCCGATCACCACGTTCGTCGTGGTGCAGTTTATCTATCAGCGCCTCGCAGGCGACCGTGAGCTGACAGTGATGCGCGCCGCCGGGCTGTCGCCGATCGCGTTATCCCGCCCGGCCCTGGCGATCGCGCTGCTGGCGGTTGGCAGCGGCTTCCTGCTGAACCTGATCATCGTCCCCGCAAGCCTGCGCAGCTTTCGCGAATTTCAATGGGAAGTCCGCAACAAGGTCGTGGCCTTTCTGCTGCAGGAGGGCGTGTTCACGCAGGTCAACGGCGATGTCACGGTCTATGTTCGTTCGCGCGACCCGGGCGGCGGATTGCGTGGCATCCTGATCGACGATGCGCGCGACAAGCGTGCCCACGCCACCATCCTGGCGGAAAGCGGGCGGCTGATCGACGGCCCGAACGGGCCGCAGGTGGTGCTGTTCAACGGCACACGTCAGGAGATTGATCCGAAGTCAGGACGGCTGGATATGCTGACGTTCCGGCAAAACGTGCTGGAACTGGGCGATGCGGCACATAGCGATGCGGCGCGCCTGCCGGACATGAGCGAGGTGTCGTTAGCGGCGCTGCTGGATCCGCATCCGGCCAATCCACGTGACATCCCGAAATGGGTGGCCGAGGCGCATAAGCGGCTGGCGACACCGCTTACTGCATTGTCATACGCGCTGATCGCGCTGGTTTCGGTACTCACTGGAACGTTTCGCAGGCATGGCAGCCTGTTGCGCCCGCTGGCCGGTGTGCTCGGGGTTGTCGGACTGCTGGCGCTCGGGCTGCTGTCGGACGATCTTGCGGCGCGTAACAACGCGCTGATCCCGCTGATCTGGATCCAGGCCGTGGTTCCGGGCGCAATATGCGCTTGGCTGCTGCTTGGCCCGCCGGCGCTTGTCGCGTTGCGGCGATCCAGTTCACCGGTTCGCAGAGGCATGCCACCGATCACTCCGGCCGCCGGAGCCGCGCCGTGACCCTCGCCTTGACCCTGTCGTTCTATATCGCCCGGCAGTTCACCGCCTCGGTGCTGGCGATGCTGGCCGGCCTCAGCGGCCTGGTGTCACTGTTCGACTTTATCGAACTGCTGCGGCGGTCGGCGACGCACCCAGAGGCCACATTCGCCCTGGTCACCGAGATCGAGGCGCTGCGGCTGCCGTATATTGCGATGCAGGTTCTGCCCTTTGCGGCCCTGCTTGGCGGGATGTTGAGCTTTTGGCGGCTGACCCGATCCTCGGAATTGATCGTGGCCCGGGCTGCCGGCGTGTCGGCGTGGGAGTTTCTGGCCGCCGCGGTGTGCTGCGCGCTGTTCCTGGGTTTCTTTGCGACAACGGCAATCAGCCCCGTTTCCTCCATCATGTTCGCCCGGGCCGAGACTCTGGCGACTACGTTCCTGACCGCCGGGGGCGGTCCGCTGGACCTGGTGAACGGACAACTCTGGCTGCGCCAGGCGGACCACGGGCTGGCCCCCCGAGGCGTAGCGATCGTGCATGCAAACGAGGTTGCGCTGCATGGGCAGATGTTGACGGCCAATGGCGTCACCGTGTTCCGCCTGAGCGACTCCGATCAGTTGTTGAGCCGGATCGAAGCCCGGCGAGCTCAACTGGCCGGCGGTGACTGGACATTGGAGCAGGCGCGAGCAGTACGACCCGATACGTTACCCGAGCCGCCCAAAACAATCATCCTGCCGACCGATCTGACAGTGGCCCGAGTACAAGAAAGCTTTGCATCGCCCGATACGTTGTCGGTTTGGGAGCTGCCGGATTTCATTCGGCTATTGAACCGGTCGGGATTTTCCTCGATCCGGCACCGATTGCATTTTCAAACGCTGCTTGCGTTGCCGCTTCTCTCTGCGACGATGGCACTCGTCGCCGCGGGGTTTTCGATGCGACCGACGCGACGGGGCGGCGTTGCACGCATGATCGGCAGCGGCGTGGCGGCCGGGTTTGCCTTGTTCATGATATCCAAGCTTGCCGAGGAATTCGGCCAATCAGGGGCGATTCCGGTGATTCTGGCGGCTTGGGTTCCTGCCGCTGCCGGGATGATGCTGGCCGTCGCCCTGCTGCTGCACATGGAGGACGGCTAGGGTGCGCCGCCTGGCAGTTGCCGCCGTGCTGGCAATCGCCGGAGGTGCGGCATTGTGCAGCGGCGACGCGCATGCGCAGCTTGGACAGTTCGGCGGTGCAAACGCGATCAGCAAAGACCAACCGGTTTCGTTCACCGCCGACTCGGTCGAGTACCAGCAGGATAAGTCGCTGGTCCTGGCGAAGGGGCATGTGGAGGCGTGGCAGAATGGCCACGTACTGCGCGCCGATGAGGTGACGTTCAATCGCCAGACCGGGGTTGCCACCGCCAAAGGCCATGTCACGCTGATCGAGCCGAGTGGGCAGGTACTGTTCGCGGATGCGGCGGAGCTCGATCAGGGTATGCGCGACGGCATCTTGACCGCGATTCGCGCACGACTGGCCGAGAACGGCAAGCTGGCCGCCAACGGCGGCCGGCGCAGCGAAGGCGTGCTGAACTCCCTGGCCAAGGTAGTCTATTCCACCTGCAACTTGTGCAAGCAGCACCCCGAGCGGCCGCCGCTTTGGCAGATCCGTGCCAGCTCCGCTACCGAAGACGCACAGCACAAGCGTCTGGAATTCACCGATGCACAGATGCAGATGTTCGGCATTCCGGTGGCGTATTTTCCGTATTTCTGGACCGCGGAACCGTCGACCAAGCGCGAAAGCGGGCTGCTGGTTCCGAGTTTCGGTATAAGCTCACATATCGGTGGCTTCTTTGCCCAGCCTTACTATTGGGTGATCGACGATCAGTCGGATGCGACCTTCACGCCGATGCTGACATCGCGCGGCGGCCCGATGATCGACGCTGAATACCGCCGGCGCTTCAACTCCGGCTACCTCACGCTGAACGGCTCGGCCGCATATTTCCAGCATTCGCCACAAGGCACGATTTTCGCCAACGGGCTGTTCAACCTGGATGAGACGTGGCGAGCGGGCTTCAGCATCAATCGCGCGTCTTCAGCGAATTACGTCAACGATTTTCATCTGGGGCACGTGCTGGGCTCCGATCCAAGCATCCTGACCAGCAACATCTATGCCGAGGGCTTCGGGGAAGGCGCCTATTCGCGGGCCGGCACGCGGTTCTATCAAGGGCTGACCAGCACCATCACCAATAGCAAGCTGCCGGTCGTGTTGCCGACATATCAGTACAACTATTTTGGCCAGCCGGATGCGCTCGGCGGCACGCTCTCGCTGGAAACCAGGCTGTTCAATGTCATGCGCAACGACGGCACCAATACACGTCGCGGCAGCCTGGTCGTGGAATGGGACCGTCCGTTCACCGGACCGGTCGGCGATCGCTGGACTTTCAAGCTGCACGGCGACGCCGCCGCCTACAATGCCGGCCAATTCGACCAGCAGCCCAATTTCGCCAACGTTTCCCACATCAACGACGCGCGCGCCCTGCCACAGGCCGCACTCGATGTGCGCTGGCCCTTTGCACGTGATTCCGGTGCCTGGGGCACGCAACTCATCGAACCGATGGCCGAAGTCATCGTTGGGCCCAACCAGGGTGACAGTCAGCTCAATAAATACCCCAATGAGGACAGCCTCGACCTGGAATTCAGCGACGCCAACCTGTTCGGGTTCAACCGCTTCGGCGGCATCGACCGGCTGCAGGGCGGCTCCCGCGCCAATATTGCGATGCATGGCGCTTGGTACCTCGGTGGCACTGCGCTGGATGGACTGATCGGGCAATCCTACAACAGCCAAACCTCACCGTGGCTGCCGTCATTCTCAGGATTGCAGGACAAGGTGTCCGACGTGGTCGGCCACCTGAGCTTCACGCCGGCTTCGTGGCTGGACACCACCTACCGGTTTCGGCTCGATCACCGCAATCTGACCATGCGGACCTCGGATGTGACCGCGTCGGCCGGATTCGGACGCTACCGTATCGTCGCTGGATACCTGTACTCTACCTTTGATCCGTACTACTTCTTCGATCAGCCGCTGCCGCTGCCAGCCAATTCGCCTTATTTCACGCCCCGCAACGAGGTCACACTGGCTGCAAATGCCGGCTGGGGTGCCTATCGTTTCGATGCCTTCGCCCGGCGAGACCTGACCGACCGGAAAATGATCTCGATCGGTGGTGATGCCATTTACGAGGACGAGTGCTTCATCATGGATTTCAAATTCTACCGCCGCTATACGTCGCTGAATGGCGATAGCGGATCGACGACCGTGCTGATCCAGCTCACGTTCAAGACCATCGGCCAGTTCGGCTTCAAGGCCCTCTGAGACCAGGACCACCGATATGTTGATGCAAACCTCCCTCCGTCATGTGCTGAGCCTCGTGATCATGGGGATCCTGACGGCCGCGGCCGCGCCAGCACCGCATCCCACGCCAGCGCAACCGATCCCGATGATCCGAATTGTCGCGGTGGTGAACGGCGAACCGATCACCAATGAAGACGTGGCAAGCCGCGCCCGACTGTTCGCGCTGGCTACCGGCCTGTCCGTGGCACCCGATTCGCTGGATCGACTGAAGCCGCAGATCACCCGACAGCTTGTCGATGAACGACTGCGCATGCAGGAAGTCAAACGGCTGAAGATTGTCATCCCGGACAAGGAAATCGCCGCGGCGGTGAACGAGATCGAGCAGCGAAACGGCATGAAACCGGGCGGTCTGCGCAACAAGTTGCAGTCCGATGGGGTCAGTTTCAGCACGTTGGTGGATCAGATTCGTACGCAGCTCGGTTGGGGCCAGGTCCTGCGCCAGCACCTTGGTGAAAAGCTGGCCATCACCGATGCCGAAATCAGCGCGCGGCAACAACTAGAGGCCGCCCAAGTCGGCAAAGCGCAATATCGGGTCGGCGAGATCTTCATCCCGGTGGAGGACCGCAGCAATACCGCTGACGCGCAACGTTTCGCCGAAACGGTGATCGCCGAACTGCGCAAGGGCGCGCCCTTTCCGGTCGTCGCGGCGCAGTTCAGCCAAAGCCAGACGGCGCTTCAGGGTGGTGATCTCGGTTGGATCGAGCCGAACCAGCTCGACCCGCAAGTGGCCCAGGTCGTCGCCGAGATGCCCCCCGGCGCCATCAGCAACCCGCTGAATGTGCCCGGCGGGTTCGACATCGTCACACTGGTTGCGAAGCGCCAGATCGGCCAGGATCCCGCTACTGTCGTCTCCATGCGACAGGTGTTCCTGCCGTTCACCTCGGCACTCGACCCGCAGGCGCCAACTCCAGCGCAAGTTCAGCTTTTCGACAAAGCCAAGAATATCAGTGCCAGCGTGCACAGTTGCGACCAGATGGAGCAGGTCGCAAAGGACGACAAGTCACCCCGCCCCGCAGATCCCGGCGAGGTCCGCCTTGAAAGCGTCAATCCGCCGGCATTCCGCGACATGTTGTCGAAGCTGCCGCTGCAGACTGCGAGCAAGCCGCTGGTTGCGCCGGACGGGATCGCAGTGATGATCGTCTGCTCGCGCGAACAGAAGAACATGGCTCAGTTGTCGCCCAAGGACATCAAGGAACAGCTTCTGGCGCAGCGCATCGACCTGCTGTCGCGGCAGTTGCAGCAGGATCTGCGCAGCCAGGCCCGCATCGACATGCGTGGTTCCGGCACTGCCTGAGATGGCTTGAACTCGACTGCCCGGCCGCCGCTGCGTGAGGTGATCGCGCGGCACGGGCTTGCCGCACGCCGTTCTCTTGGCCAGCATTTCCTGCTGGACGGCAATCTGCTGGGCAGGGTTGTGCGGATTGCCGGACCTCTCACCGGGCGGCACGTGATCGAGGTGGGACCGGGCCCTGGCGGGCTCACCCGCGCTCTGCTGGACAGTGACGCGGCTACGGTCACGGTGATCGAAATCGATCGACGCGCCGTGGCCGCCATGGGCGAGCTTGCCGCGGAAACCGGGAGCCGGTTGACCGTGATCGAGGCGGATGCGCTGTCGCTCGACCTGTCGGCGCTGGTGGCTGGGCCGCGTCAGGTGATTGCCAATCTGCCGTACAACATTGCCACGCCGCTGCTGATCGACTGGTTGCGTCACGCCAGCGCCTTCGAGCGGCTGACGCTGATGTTCCAGCAGGAAGTTGCCGAGCGGATTTGTGCGGCACCAGGCACCAGCGCCTATGGACGATTGTCGGTGCTTTCGCAGTGGCTCGCCAATGCCGGCATCGAACTCCGCATCCCGCCCGCAGTGTTCATACCACCACCGCAGGTCTGGTCTGCAGTCGTGCGGCTGGTGCCACACTCTGCGCAACCCGCACCACCGCTGATTGCCGCGATGGAGCGGCTGACCGCGGCAGCCTTCTCACAGCGGCGCAAGATGCTGCGCACCACGCTGCGTCCGCTTGGCGGCGAAGTACTGCTGGCGTCTGCGGGCATCGATGGCCGGCGGCGGGCCGAAACGCTGGACATCGCCGAGTTCGATCGGCTCGTGCGACTGCTGCCTGGCAATGCTGAGTTCATGTAACCGACCTTGACGCTTGGGAATAGGCACGGCTAACCCGGAGTCATGATGCTGGATGAGCAGGCGATGTTTTCTATGCCGGTCGCGCTGGACCGCCGGATGATTGACCAGTTTGTCGGTCTGATAGGCGCCGCGCGCTGGTCCGACCGCATGCGGTCGATCGAGCATCGCGGCGCGGCGGGCCCACGCGCGGGCAAAGCCATCCTGCAACGCTATGCAGTGGAATGTGCGCTGGAGCGCTTGCGCCGCGGCGTCCGCGCGCCAACAGCAGCCGAGCGGCGCATCGAACTGCTGGTAGCGGAAGCGGTAGCATTGGCATCGCGATTGTCCGCTTCCGGGCTTGCACGTTGGCGCGAGGAACTGGGCACTTCGCTGGACGGCGACAACACGCTGGTTCCGGCCTTTCACAAGCTGCGCAGTGCAACAGTGCAGCGGAAGCGCGGGTTCGACGTACGGTTTGCCGGGTTGGAAGATGGTGCAAGCTTCGATCTGCTGCTCCGGCGTGACGGCACCGAAGCCGAACTTGCGTGCGACGTCATCTCGGCCGAGACGGGACGTTCGATGCATCGCGAGACCTGGTTCCGGCTAGCCGACCGAATCGACGCCGATCTGCAGACCTGGCTGGCCTCACATCCCGGTCGGTACCTGCTGAAGATGACCTTGCCTGCCGGTCTGCGCGCGGCCGATGGGAAGGAATGCGGGCTGGCCCGGCTGCACGGCCGAATTCGCCAATTATTGGCGGATAGCCGCCGCGCGGATCACGATGAGGCATTGGTTTTGCGTCTGGACCCGCTTCTGCTGGCGGGGGCGCAGGCCGACGATCTGGGCATGCTGTCCGGATTGCGGCGGGAATTCGGGCCGGAGGCGCAGCTTGCGGTGGTTGCGGGTGACAGCGGGGTCTTTGTCCTGGCGGCACGTGCCGGCCAGGAGAATGCAGTTGCCACCGCCATTCGCCGGCGAATGGCGGATATTGCGCCACGGCGGCTGACCGGAACGCGCCCCGGCATCCTGGCAATGTTCGTGGAGGATACTGATCGGGCGGAGTGGCGCGGCCTGCGCGATCGGCTGGAGCTGGAAGGCGAGACGCGGCAGTTCCTGGCCAATCCGGAGGCGCGATCCGTTGTCGCGGTAAGCTGCACGTCGCGCATCGAACTGTTCGGCCTTGCGGAACCGGATGCAGCACCCGACGGGGAGCTTCGCTTCCGCAACCCGGCACATCCGGCGGCGCGATCTTCGGCGTTGGCTCCGGCGGTGATATCTTCTGTGTAACGATGTGACGCAGTGTGCTGGCGTGGAGCATCACTTGATGCGATAAACGACGGCGATGCGAGTCCTCTATCATCTGCCGCTGTCGCCACATTCCCGCAAAGTCCGCCTGGTCCTCGCGGAGAAACGGCTTCCCTTCGAACTCCGGCTGGAGAAAGTGTGGGAACGTCGGCCCGAATATCTGGAATTGAATGCAGCAGGCACGGTGCCGACGCTGCTGGAGGATAACGGCCTGGCGGTGCCCGATTCAGGCGTGATCTGTGAATATCTTGAAGAAGCCTATCCCGACTCTCCGTTGATGGGCCGTACCCTGGCGGAACGGGTCGAGGTTCGACGGCTGGTTGCCTGGTTCGACGGCAAGTTCGGCGCCGAGGTCACGCGCAACCTGCTTGGCGAGAAACACATGAAGCGCCTGACCGGGCGCGGTAACCCGGATGCTACGGCGATGCGCACCGGATACGCCGCGGTCCGTCACCATATGCAATATATCGGCTGGCTCAGCGAGACGCGGAAATGGCTGGCGGGTGCAACCATCTCGTTGGCCGACTTCGCCGCGGCGGCACATCTATCTGCCCTGGATTACATCGGCGACGTGGAATGGACGATTTCGTCACCCGCCAAGGAATGGTATGCGCGGATGAAGTCCCGCCCGAGCTTCCGCGGACTTCTCGCTGATCGCGTGCCGGGGATAACGGCACCCGAGCATTACGCCGACCTGGATTTTTAACCCGCGCACCCCAGTCCGTTGAGGATCGGCGGTGATCCACCTCACGCCGTCAAGGTGGCGAAATTCATGATTTGGCGGTGACGTGGTTCAACGACCGTCGCCGCCGTTCCGCGCATTGTAGCGCCGGAACGGTGGTCAGGCGACGGAGGCGACGATGAAGATCATCCTGCTTTCCACGATCGGGGCTTTCGGGATTGCGGTGGCGTCCCTGGCGGCGCCCTCACAGGTCGGCGGCGCCGGACATGTCATTGCGTCGGTAACCGCCCCGGCGCCCAACGTCAGCGCTATTGGGTTCCATCATGCACGCGTGCTGCAGCCCGGTACCCGAGACGCTGTTGTCGAGGTCTGATACCTATAGCTGGATGGAGTCGACGATGCTCCAGATCCTCATGATTGTCGCCGCTGCGCTGATCCTGGCGCTGTATGTCGGCGCGATAATCGCACCCCGGTCCGGGTGTTCGGACACGAAGGGCGGACCCGGCCAGTGGTCGTGCGACGTTCTACGCCGGGCAATGGTCAATAGCGCGATCTTGTGATCCGGGGCCGGCGCGGCCTGGAACGTGATCGCTTGAGACGGAATAGCCAGAAAGCGTGAAATCACGCTCTCAAACCAAGAGTCTGGACCCTGAGCGCTTCAGCTTGAAGCGATCACGGTCCAGGCGGCGGCGCCGGCTTCCGCGTGGCAAAGGGCTGCCGTATCGTCGGGCCATCCGACACGGCGCGGACGAAGCCGGTCTGCCAGAGGGAGCCCGCCAATGCCCGATACCCAAGCCATGGATCAGATCATTCCGGTGCGCCCGGACATCGCCGCTCATGCGCATGTCTCCGCGGCCCGCTATCGGGAGATGTATGAGCATGCAGCCCGCGACCCTGACGGGTTCTGGAAGCATGAGGCGCGCCGTATCGCGTGGATCAAGCCACCGACCCGGATCAAGGACGCCAGGTTTGCCGGCGACGTGTCCATCAAGTGGTTCGAAGACGGGGTGCTGAACGCCTCGGTCTCCTGCCTCGATCGCCATGTGGCCGCGCACGGGCACCGCACCGCCATCATCTGGGAAGGCGACGATCCGGCAACCAACAAGACGATCACGTATCGCGAACTGCACGAGCAGGTCTGCCGCCTGGCCAACGCGCTGAAAGGTCTTGGCGTGAAGAAAGGCGACCGGGTCACGATTTATCTGCCGATGGTGCCGGAAGCCGCGGTGGCGATGCTTGCCTGCGCGCGGATCGGCGCAGTGCATTCCGTGGTGTTCGGCGGATTTTCGCCGGATAGTCTGGCCAAGCGCATCCAAGACTGCACGTCGGAGATCCTGATCACCGCGGACGAAGGCCGCCGCGGCGGACGCAAAGTGCCCTTGAAGGCAAATGCCGATGCAGCCCTGAAATCCTGCCCCGGCGTAAAGCACGTGGTGGTCGTGAAGGTTACCGGCGGCGACGTGCCTATGGCCTCGAACCGAGATCATGACTACGCTGACCTGCTAGCGAAGGCTTCATCTGATTGCGCCGCGGAGCCGATGAACGCGGAAGATCCGCTGTTCATCCTTTACACGTCGGGCAGCACCGGACAGCCCAAGGGCGTGCTGCACACCACGGGCGGCTATCTCGTGTGGTCGGCTTTTACGCATGACCTCGTGTTCGACTATCATCCCGGCGAGATCTACTGGTGCACGGCGGATGTCGGGTGGGTGACCGGGCACACGTATATTGTGTACGGACCGCTGGCCAACGGCGCGACCACGCTGATGTTCGAGGGCATTCCCAACTACCCGGACAGCAGCCGCTTCTGGCAGGTGGTGGACAAGCACAAGGTCAACATCTTCTACACCGCGCCGACCGCGATACGGGCGCTGATGCGCGACGGAGAGGCGCCGGTGAAGAAAACCTCGCGCAAGTCGCTGCGCATCCTTGGCAGCGTCGGCGAACCGATCAATCCCGAGGCCTGGCTTTGGTATGACCGTGTGGTGGGGGAGCACCGCTGTCCGATCGTCGATACGTGGTGGCAGACCGAAACCGGTGGGATCCTGATCAGCCCGCTTCCGGGGGCGACGGCACTGAAGCCCGGATCGGCGACGCTGCCGCTGCCCGGAGTTAGCCCGATCATCGTCGATGGCGACGGGCACGAACTGCACGGGGAGTGTGAAGGCAATCTCTGCATCGCCGGTTCCTGGCCGGGGCAGATGCGCACCGTGTTCGGCGATCACGAACGTTTCATCCAGACCTATTTCGCGGCCTTCAAAGGACTTTATTTCACCGGTGACGGGGCACGGCGGGACTCTGACGGCTATTATTGGATCACCGGCCGAGTCGATGATGTGATCAACGTATCCGGCCATCGCATGGGCACGGCGGAAGTGGAAAGCGCATTGGTGGCGCATCCGAAAGTGGCGGAGGCGGCGGTGGTCGGGTTCCCGCACGACCTCAAGGGCCAGGGAATCTACGCTTACGTGACGCTGAAGCTCGGCGAAGACCCGACCGAGCCGTTGCGCAAGGAACTGGTGGCCTGGGTGCGCACGCAGATCGGGCCCATTGCTGCTCCGGACGCGATCCAGTGGGCCCCTACCCTGCCCAAGACGCGCAGCGGCAAGATCATGCGTCGCATCCTGCGCAAAATCGCCGCCAACGAGACGGACAGCCTGGGGGACGTGTCCACGCTGGCGGATCCCACCGTGGTCGCCGATCTGGTGGCTAACCGGCTGGCCTAGGCTTTCGCGTCCCACGACTTTCGGGCCGCTCCGGCATGCTGTACGCCGATTTGCACGCAAGTAGCGGAGAACCGACACGTGCCCGCCTTCAAGTCCACTGAAACCTATATCGCCTCCCGTGACCTTGAAGTGGCGGTGAATGCCGCGGTCACCCTGCAACGACCCTTGCTGGTAAAGGGCGAACCCGGCACCGGCAAGACCATGCTGGCGCACGAGGTCGCTGCCGCGCTTGGGCGTGAGCTGATTGAATGGCACATCAAATCAACCACCAAAGCGCAGCAGGGATTGTATGAATATGATGCCGTGTCCCGACTGCGCGACGGGCAACTTGGTGACCCGCGGGTGCATGAGATCGGCAACTATATCGTGCGCGGCAAGCTGTGGGACGCCTTCGAGGCGGCTGCGCCCATGGTGGTGCTGATTGACGAAATCGACAAGGCCGATATCGAGTTCCCCAACGATCTGCTGTTGGAACTCGACCGGATGCAGTTCTTTGTTTATGAAACGCGGCGTACCGTGGTCGCGAAGCACCGGCCGATCGTGGTCATCACCTCCAACAACGAGAAGGAACTGCCGGACGCGTTCCTGCGCCGCTGCTTCTTCCACTACAT
>DATIMO010000563.1:0-9220 GCA_035475215.1 Acetobacteraceae bacterium
AAGCGTGCGGTCCTCAATGATCGAGCCGTCATTCAACAGATGCTTGGCGGGAATCAAACCGCCGTCCACCAGAATGGCATGATCGGGTGAGACCAGCAGATCGCGGCCTGGGATATTCGGTGCGAAGGCATGGCGGTGAATGCGGATCGGGCGAGCGAGATCCGGCTGCGGGTGTCGAATCAGGTCGATTCGGCGTTGGCCGATCCATGTGATTGCCAGCGGAATCATCTGGCCGTTGGCAAGAGTGAGGACGCGATCGCCCTCGCGCAATTGCTCTACCGGTATGTCACCGCGTTCGGTCTTCAGGCGGGACCCGGCTACAAAGCAGGGCAGGCCGTCGTCATCCAGGATCAGGCCGGTGCCGTTCAGCGCCGCGGCATTGCCGGCAAGCGCGGCGCCGTGCGGGTTGCTGACTTCGGCGTGAACGTCTCGTTGCCCTCAACGAGCGTGTCGCCGACCACATCCACCGAGACGGTCTGCGAGGTCACCCCCGGCTGGAAGGTCAGAGTGCCGGTCCTGGCGACGAAATCCACATCTTCGAGCGCGGTGCCGCTGACCGTGCGGAAATCCACCGTGACCGGGCTCGGCGCCGCCGCCGACAGCTCCACCACGAAATTCAGAAGCCGGCCGCCGCTGTTGCCTTCCGCCACCTCCCCGCCGCGGATCGAGACGGTGGGCAGCTTCGTGCCGCCGGCATCGTCGTCCAGGATCAGCGCCACCCCCGTCGAATCACTGGTGCCGTTGGCAATGGCCGCATCCGGCGTGACGACAAGAGAGAAATTCTCGCTCGCCTCCACCGCGGTGTCACCGAACACCGGCACATTGACAGTGGCGGTGGTCTGGCCGGGCGCGAAGCTCAGCGTGCCGCTGGTGGCGGCGTAGTCGGACCCGGCTGTCGCGCTGCCGTCCGCTGTGTGGAATGGCAAGCTGATGGTGCTGGCTGATGGGCGTGACAGCGTAATCTCGAACTGCGCCGTCGTGGTCCCGGAATTGCCCTCCACCAGGATCGGGTCGGACACGAACAGCCCGAGATTGGAGCCGATGCCGTCATCGTCCAGGATCACTCCGGTGGCAGCCAGCACCGGCGCCTGATCGGCCAGCAAGGCGCCGTTCGGATTGCTCAGCTCGAGGGAGAAGTTCTCGTCGGTTTCGTCCAGCGTGTCGCCGACCACATCCACCGAGACGGTCTGCGAGGTCACCCCCGGCTGGAAGGTCAGAGTGCCGGTCCTGGCGCCGAAATCCACATCTTCGAGCGCGGTGCCGCTGACTGTGCGGAAATCCACCGTGACCGGGCTCGGCGCCGCCGCCGACAGCTCCACCACGAAATTCAGAAGCACTCCGCCGCTGTTGCCTTCGGCCACCTTGGTGCCCGTTGCCTGGATGGTGATCGGCATGTCCGCTTCTCCCTATAGCTCCGGGAAGCCATGCGTCGGCTACAGTACCGGCATAAAGGATAAATCGTATCGTACCGGAGCCAGTCGATCGCAACCGGAAGCTGAATCGTTTCTCCAGAACTCGCGCCATAAATCAAAGCCTTTACAATGGTATGCGGGACCAGATCGCAGGTCAACATAATCTGACGGTCGCAATCAAATATGCCTTAGCGCAAAGCACCTATGTAATCACGTTGCGAACCATAAGACAGAAGGCAACCTCCAGAGTTCACTGAGGACACACAGATCGGGGAAACCTTTCCTTGGAGATCTCTGCGTATTAAGAGACCGGCCGCACACGGCCATGGTCATCAGCCGTTTGCTCTTCGCAAATATTATCATCTCCCGGCAGAAGCCGATCGTTTACCCCTTTGTGGTTGCCTATGTCCGAGCAGCCGGGACTCCGCCACCAGCATGCAGACCCACACCAGCCATCCCGAACAGGACGTGCCGGTTTTCGTGCTGGCCCAACACCGGTCCGGCGGCACCCTGCTAACCCGTCTGCTCAACTGCCACTCTGAACTGGTCATCTGGGGCGAGCACGCCGGGATATTGAACAAGTTGGCCGAGGCACAGGAACTGCTGGAAAAACACGCCGAACTGCTGCCCAACCGGTCATCGGCTGAAATACACCGCTACGCCGCCGGTCGCCTCGGGCAGATCGAATTTCGCCCCTGGACGGTCCCGTTTGGCTGCACCGAATTCCTCGCCGGCTGCCGCACCCTGGTGCGCGGCCTCTTCGTGCATGGGTTGCAACCGGGCCAGCGCTGGGGTTTCAAGGAAATCCGCTATCACAGCCCAACGCTGGTGCGCTTCCTGCGCCGGCTGTTTCCGGCCGCGCAGTTCATCCTGCTGGACCGCGACCCGGTGGAGCTCTGCGTGTCCGACATGATGGTGTCCTGGGCGCTCGACCAGCTCCTGGCCGATCGGGTGCAGCATGATAGCGAGACGTTCTTCGCCGCGGTGGAGGATTGCCTCTATGCCATCCTCGCAGTCCGCCAAAGTCGGCTCGACGCCCGGTCGGCGATTGCAGATCAGGTGATCGCGGTGAATTACGCCGCCCTCGCTTTATCGCCCGAGCAGGAGATGGACCGGATCTTTCGTTTTCTGCGCCTGCCGGAGTGCCCCGGCTTGCAAGCCCGTCTGCACCAGGCTTCGCGCGTCGTTGCCGGTGCCACCGACAAAGCTCCTGCAATTCCGCCGAACGAGCTTGGGTTGCTGACCGAACCGCGCATTCGCGACGCCGCCGAGCGACTACTGCCCAGGATTGCGGCGCGGATCGCCCGCGAGGGCGTTGACCCAACCCGGCTGCGCCGTGAACGCGGAGAAGGCAGGTATTCCTATCTGATCGGTGATCACGCCGTGGCGGAAACCGCACTGTCCACCATGTTCTAAGGCCACAAGCCAAGGAGCCAGTGATGCCGGAAGTCGAAATCTACACCCAGTCCTGGTGCCCCTATTGCGCTCGGGCGCTGCGTCTGCTGACCGAAAAAGGCGTCGGGATCCGAGAAATCGATGCGCCGCAGGGGACACCCGAGCGCCAGGAGGCGATCCGCCGTTCCGGTGGCCGCAGCACCGTCCCGCAGATCTTTATCGGCGGGCAGCATATCGGGGGATCGGATGAACTGCTGGCGCTGGACCGGGCCGGGAAGCTCGATGCGCTGCTGCGGGGTGGTTGATTGCAGGGGGCGGAGCCGGGCGTGCTTAAACCGGCTTGGCGCTCGCTTGCCGAGAGTGCCAAACTGCCCCATGTCATTTCCCCATCTCGGTTAGACGACGCGAGGACCGATTCGACTATGATGCATTACCAGGTGCGGTGCAGCCGGGACCATGAGTTCGACGGCTGGTTCAAGGACAGTGCGGCGTTCGACCGGCAGACCAGCCTTGGGCTGATCGAATGCCCGACGTGTGGCGACAAGGCGGTGACCCGGGCCATCATGGCGCCGGCGCTTGCCAGTCGACCGAGGTCGACACCCATAGCGCCTCCGTCTCCCCAGGCGACGCCTGACGCGAAGACGCCTGCGACGCCTCAGCCGACGGGCGCGGTCGCCGGACCAATGCCGGACCATCTTCGGGCGATGTTGCAACGGCTACGCAACGAGGTCGAACGGAATTGCGACTATGTCGGTCCGCAATTCGCCGATGAGGCGCGCAAGATGCACCGTGGCGAAAGCGATCGCCGCGGCATCTACGGCGAAACCACGCCAACCGAAGCCGAGTCACTGGCCGACGAGGGAATTGAGGTTTCCCGGATCCCCTGGGTGCCCCGCGCCGACGGCTGATTCCAGGTGCCTGCGACGGATGACAATGCAGCCATCGCAGAATCATTACCACATCGGTTGGTATTACGTTGCAGTTCGCCGCGCGTGGAACGCGGCCCTGCCGTACTGCGCAAGATTGACGGGGCCGAGATGCGGTTCGCGCCCCGTGCCCAACGTCACTTCACCCGAATACGTATCGCCCGCAACAGTCCCTTCAAAACCGTAACCGAGCAGGCAGCCTTCGTAGCGATGCAGCGCCTGCACCATCAGCCGATCGCCGGTCGCCGTGGCGGTGACCTCGTCGTCGAGGTAGCGCGACCGGTGACGACCACCGATCCTGTCACCGTCCTGTTCCAGCACGATCGTGTGGGTCGCTGGGCCGCCGGCCAGATCGAGCGTGACCTCCCACGTTCCGGCCACCCTGGCGGATCCGGTTGACGCAGTAGCGGCCGGCGAGCGGATCGCCAGTGCACGCACGATCGCGTCACCCACAAGTTCCGCCTCATTGCGTTGCATATTGAACGGATCGATGGTGATCGAATTCGCCGTCACGTCGCAGTCGTCCAGCATGACCCGGGGCTCGTTATCCAGCAGTCGCTGGCGCAGTTCCAGCGCACCGACCGGATGCTTCGTCGCGTCCCAGGAGACCGCCAGCACCGGTACCTTCACCGCGCCCGCCGGCGGACGAATCTTGGCGGTCACGCCGGAGACCGCTGTCACCTTCCCGGCGATGGTCTCAAGGTCCGATTGCCAGGCCGCGCGCTCCGCCGGGTGATCGCGTTCGGAAAACCAGTATTCCAGCGCGGTCACGACGCCGATGATGTCCTCCTTTGAAATCTTCATCGGCCGGCCAATGCCCTGATGCGGTGAAGCGTTGGCCCAGGCGGCGCGGATCGAGCGCGCATTGCCAAGCAGCAGACCGCTGACCTGGGGGCCCTGCAGGAATTTGCCGCCCGAATAGATAACCATGTCCGCGCCACGTTCCAGCCAGGGGCACGGCCGCTCGATATGCTCGCTGGCGGCATCCACCATGACCGGGACTTTGCGGGTACGAGCGAGTTCCACAATCGTTTCCAACGCGACCGGGCTTCTGGCGTCCATAAGGCCATAGATGCAGATCATCGCCACGGCCGGATCATCGAGCATGCGCGCAAATTCGTCGGCCGAGGCGAATTCATGGATCGTGGTGCCCACCATGCGGATGGCGTGGTCGTAGGTGAAGCGGTGCCCTTTCGGCATCAGCACCTTGTTTCGCATGCCCTCTGTATTCGGCAGCCGGGCAATGCGTTCCGGATCGTTCCCGGCTACAGCCCCGGCCGTACCGAGGCAGACCGCGGCGGCGCTGCCCGGCGTGACAATGGCGGACTCGGCGCCGGTGAGTTCGGCGATGCGCCGTCCGGCGGCTTCCATCAGTTCATAGATATTGGCGAACTGGGTCGCCGCGCGCGTCATGGCCGCACGCACCTCGGGACGGATCAGGCTGCCGCCATGGATGGTGCGAACCGAGGCGCAGTTAATGAACGGACGGACGCCGAGACGGAGATACGGGTTGTCGTTGGCGCGCGAGGCGGCATCGTCGGGCATGGTGGGGCGCTTTCCTTTCGGCGGCGGAGGAGGCGAAGCATAGAGTGTGATCGCTTGAGGCGGAAGCGTCAGAAGGCGTGAAATCACGCTCTCAGGCAAAGCCTGCCATGACGGAACGTGGAGCAGCGTGTAGCCTTGCACAGAACACATGTGAGACCCGTCATGACCCCCGAAGCCTCGCACAACATCGACTTGGTCGGCCACACTGATAACAACGGCCACGGCGATTGCGTCCAGGTGATGGTGGCGCGTGGCCACGCCTATCTCGGCACCCGTACGAGCCGCGGCGTTGTGGTTACCGATGTGCGCGATCCGCGCAGTCCAAAGCCGGTCAATTTCCTTCCGGTCCATCCAAACTCCTGGTGTCTGCATTTGCAAGCCGCCGAGGACATGCTGCTGGTGATCGAGGAACTCGATCTCAAGGCGGTGATGACTATCAAGGAGTATTACGGCAGCTCGCCGGACCGGGTAGACAGCAGACGGTACGGCAAGCGCGGTCAGGATTTCTCGGCCGGGATGCGGGTCTATGACATCAGCGATCCGGCCAACCCGCGGTCGATCGGGTTCCTGGAAGTGGAGGGCCTCGGCCTACACCGCATCTGGTGGACCGGTGGACGCTACGCCTACGCGTCGGCGTTGCTGGACGGTTTCACCGATCACATCCTGCTGGTCATCGACCTGACCGATCCGACCCACCCGCGCGAGGCCGGCCGCTGGTGGATTCCCGGCATGAACGCCGCCGCCGGCGAGACGAAGGACTGGAAGCACCGCGTCGCCCTGCACCACGCAGTGGTTGCGGATGATATTGCCTATGGAAGCTGGCGGGACGGCGGGCTGACCATCCTGGACGTAACCGACAAGTCGGCGCCGAAGCTGATCGCCCACCGCACCTGGTGTCCGCCGTTCGGCGGCGGCACCCACAGCGCACTGCCGCTGCATGATCGCGGCCTGTGTGTGGTGGCCGATGAGGCGGTTATGAACATCGACCAGGAACAGATGAAGCGCATCTGGACGTTCGACATCCGTGACAAGGCGAACCCGATCTCGATCGCCACCTTCCCGGTTCCCGACGAGCAGGACTATGTGGCCAAAGGCGGCCAGTTCGGTCCGCATAACCTGCACGAAAACCGGCCGGGGTCATTCCAAAGTGCCACCACGATCTTCGCCACCTATCAAAGCGCCGGTGTGCGGGTTTACGACATCACCGACCCGTTCCGCCCGCAGCCGACCGCCTATTTCGTCCCGCCGATGCCGACCCGATGGATGGAGCCGCTGCGGGGGCGCGCGAAGATGCGGCATACGGCGGATCTGTTCGTGGCAGAGGATGGACTGATCTACGCGACGGATTACGATGCAGGCTTGTATATCATGCAATGGAAGGGATAAGCCGACACCGCTCGTCCGCCTCCGCTGCCCGTCATCGCGAGCCAGCCGCTTCGCCGGCGTGGTGATCCAGGCGCACAGGGTTCGTGGATGGCATAAGCCTCGGCCATCCAACCAGGATTGCACCCGCGCCGGAGAAATGCTCCGATCCCGGCTCATGGACGCGATCACCGCAGAACTGTTCCGCAATGCCGTCGCCGCGATCGGCGACGAGATGGTGCTGACCATCTACCGCACCGCCTATTCCGGCGTCTTGAAGAACATCATGGATTACAGCGCCGCGGTGTGCGATGCGCGCGGCCGGCTGGTTGCCCAGGGCCTCAGCCTTCCCGGGCATCTGTGCAGCATCCCGATCGCGCTCCAGGCGGCACTGAAGCGCTACGGCGACGATATCGCCGAAGGCGACATACTGATTTCCAACGACCCGTATGAAGGCGGCATGCACTTGCCGGATATCTTCCTGTTCCGGCCGCTATTCGCGCCAGGGGAACGTAAACCAGGCGAACACAAATCGCCCCTCGCCTACGCCGCAACCATCTGCCACCACACGGATATGGGCGGACGCGTGCCCGGCTCCAACGCATCCGACAGCACCGAGATCTACGCCGAGGGCCTGCGCATCCCACCGCTGAAGCTTTACCAAGCCGGCCATCCCAACGAAACACTGCATCGTATCATCGAAAAGAACGTGCGGATACCGAACCGTGTGTTCGGCGACATCCGGTCGCAGCTTGCCGCCTGTGAGATCGCGGCACGCGGCATGGCCGATCTGATCAGCCGCTACGGCGCCGACGGCGTGCGATCCATGATGAACGAAACCATGGATTACAGCGAACGGCTGACCCGCCACTGCCTGAAGGAGCTGCCGGACGGCGAAGCGACATTCACCGACTGGATCGACGATGATCAGATCGATGTCGGCAAACCGATCAAGCTGGTCTGTACCGTGCGCAAGCACGGCGACCATATGGAATTCGACTGGACCGGAAGCTCGCCGCAGGTGAAGGGCGCCATCAACAACACCTGGAGTTACACCGCCGCGGCTAGTTTCACCGCCGCCAAATCCGTGCTGTCGATCAACATGCCGAACAATGACGGGGTGTTCCGCGCGATCAGCGTTATCGCTCCGCCCGGCACGATAACGCATGGCCTGCTGCCGGCGGCGTGTGCGGCGCGCGGGCTGACTGGCTTTCGTTGTTGCGACTGTGCTTTCGGCGCACTGGCGCAGCTCTACCCCGACCGCGTCTTCGCCGCCGGCGATGGCGGCAATACTGGCGTCACGATCGGAGGATACGATCGCGAACGCCGCCCGTTCATCTATGTCGATTTCCTCTCCGGCGGCTGGGGCGCGCGGCCCTGGGCCGACGGGCTGGAAGGCAACACCACGATGTTCGCAAACATGGCGAGTTTCAGCATCGAGGTGGTAGAGGCGGAGAACCCGATCGAGGTGCTGGATTTCGGCTATGTGCCCGATACCGGCGGAGCCGGCACCTACCGCGGCGGTGTCTCCATGGCGCGCACCTGGCGGATGCTGGCCGACGAAGGCATTCTGCAGGTGCGTGCCGACCGGCAGACGCATCGACCGTACGGACTTGCCGGCGGCGGAGCGGGATCGCCTGGGCGCAACCTGCTCAATCCGGGCACGCCGGACGAACAGAAGCTGCATGCGAAACTGACTATGACCTTTCGGCGTGGGGAGACATTCCGGCACGAACTGCCAGGCTCCGGCGGCTGGGGCGACCCTCTGCGGCGTGACATTGCATCGGTGGCGCGCGATCTGCGCAGCGGACTGGTCAGCATCGAAGGCGCCGCGCGTGATTACGGAGTGGTGGCACGCGGCGATCCGCCCGAAATCGATGCGGCGGCGACGCAGGCGCTGCGGGCCAGGCTGCGTGCCGACTCGCAGCCCGGCTGAAAGGGTGGCCATGAGCGATCTCTACGACCGCGACATCCTGACCTGGTCGGAACGCCAATCCGCGCTGCTCCGTCGCATCGCTGCCGGCGAGCGGGTCAATTCCTCCGACCTCGACTGGCCTAACATCATCGAGGAGATCGAGGGGGTGGGGCGCAGCGATTTGCATGCCGTTGAATCGTGGCTCACCCAGGCACTGCTGCATGATCTTAAGGCCCAGGCCTGGCCGCAATCGCGCGATGCGCCGCACTGGCGGGCAGAGGCGCGTTTGTTCCGACGCCAGGCACGGCGGCGGTTCACGGAGTCCATGCGCCAGAAGATCGATATCGCTGCGCTGTACAGTGACGCATTGGCTGGCCTTCCCGAAACATTGGACGGCCAGCCGCCGCAGGCTGTCTCGCCCGTCTGTCCGGTCACGCTGGATGAGCCGCTGGGCGAGTGACTGCCACTCATACCGACGGAAAATCAGGAAATGTCAAGGCAGGGCAATCCAGCGCTGGCTAGCGAAGCTCTTCATGAAGCAGGTCATGCTGTCATGGCGCGATTGCTGGGGCTGCGGCTAGGGCGGATCTGGATAAACCAAGCTGAAGGGCGTGGAAATACATCTGTGATCTGGCCCAACGCGAAGGACTGGCGAAGGGAGTTGT
>DATIMO010000564.1:0-4584 GCA_035475215.1 Acetobacteraceae bacterium
GGTCAGCGATGGTGGCAAGCGATACCTGATCACGCTTCGCACCGATGTACCGTTCCACGACGGCACGACCATGAACGCCGACGATGTGGTGGCGTCTTTGCAGCGGTGGGGGCGGCTGTCACCGCGCGGGCGCACACCGTGGCAATTCATGGACTCGATTTCGGCGAAGGACGCGCATACAGTTGAGATCGTCCTGAAGCAGCCCTATTCGCCGTTGCTGAACCTGCTCGCATTCCCCAACGGCTCACCGATGATCACGCCGAAGCGTATCGCCACGGCTCCCGACCCGCTGAAGGAATTCGTCGGCACCGGGCCGTACAAGTTCGTCGACTACAAGCCGGACGCGTATGTGCGCTTGAGTAAGTTCCCGAATTACGTATCGCCTCCAGGTGCGCCGAACGGTTATGTCGGCCGACGTGAGGCGTTGATCGAGGAGATTCTGTTCACGCCGGCGCCCAACCCAACAACACGCGCCGATGGCCTGCTGGCCGGGCAGTATCACTGGGCGGACAATCTAACGCCGGAAAGTTACGGACGGTTGCAGAACAACGCCAGCGTGCAACGCGGCGTTTTGACGGCTGCCAACTGGCCGTTGTTCATCATGAATACCCGCAAAGGTGTAATGAGCAACATGCAGCTTCGCCGAGCCGCGCAGGCCGCCATCAACAACCGCGACGCGCTGGAAGCCGCCTACGGCGACAAATCCTTGTGGAAGCTGGACGGCTCGATCTATCCTGAAGGGACCGCCTGGTACGATCCAGAAACGCCCGGTTACAACCAGAACAACCCAGATAAGGCGGCTTCTCTGCTGAAGCAGGCTGGCTACAAGAACGAGCCGATCCGCATCCTGACCAGCGTGCAGTACGATTACCAGTACAAGATCGCTCAGGTGATCCAGGCCAACCTGACCGATGCCGGCTTCAAGATCGACCTGCAGGTGACCGATTGGGCCACGATCCTGCAGCGGCGGCAAAACCCCGATCTGTGGGATGCGTTTGTGACCGGCCACGGCGTTGTGCCGGAGCCTTCATCCATCACGATCTTCAATCCCAGCTACCCCGGCTGGTGGGACACGCCGGACAAGCGCGCGGCACTGGATGCGTTCACCACTGAAAGCGATCCGGCAAAACGCGTCCCGATCTGGCACAAGCTGCAGGCGCTGTTCTACAGCGAGGCTCCGACCGTGAAGATCGGCAACGGCTTCACCACCTTCGGCGCCAGCAAAAGGATCAGCGGGTACTATCCCGGCATCTGGCCGGCATTCTGGAACACCAAGCTGTCCGCCTGATCACGCTCCGTTCAGCCGCATGACCAACTACCTGCTTCGCCGCCTGGCCGGCATGGTCGTGGTCATGTTCCTGGTTGCAACGATCGTGTTCGTCATCGCGCATGTCATTCCCGGCGATCCGGCCGCGGTCATGCTTGGCCCGGCGGCAACCGCCGTGGATATCAATGCGCTGCGCGCCCGACTGGGCCTGGATGCACCACTGCCGTTGCAATATGTCCAGTTCATGCACTCCGTCATTCGCCTGCGGCTGGGCGATTCCATCTTTCTCGGCCGCAGCGTCACGCAGGCGCTGGCCGAACGCGCCCCGCTGACGATCCAACTCACGGTTCTTGCGGCCGGACTCGCCACACTGATCGGCGTTCCGATCGGGATACTTTCAGCCGTGAAGCGCGGCACTGTGATCGATCAGGCGGCTACCGCTTTATCCATGGCGGGGGCAAGCCTGCCGAGCTTCTGGATAGGCCTGACGCTGATCGAATACCTCGCCGTGCGCATGCACTGGCTGCCGGTCGCCGGTTATGGGCCGCCGAATGCTGGGGTTTTCGAACGCCTGACCTATCTGATCATGCCGGCAATCGCCCTCGGCATTCCGAATTCCGCGCTGATCATCCGTTTCACGCGCACCAGCATGCTGGATGTGCTGCAGGAGGATTACGTGCGGACCGCCCGCGCAAAGGGTCTTGGCCCGGCATCGGTAATCTTTAAGCACGCTTTCCGCAATGCACGCACATCGGTGCTGACGGTGATCGGGCTGACCGTTGCCGGGCTGCTCGGCGGCGCGATCGTGACCGAAACCGTGTTTGGCCTGCCGGGCGTGGGCAACCTCGTTGTCGGCGCGGTGCTACGGCGGGATTATCCGGTGATCCAGGGCGCTCTGTTGGTGATTTCCGGTGTATATGAGCTGATCAATCTCTGCATCGACCTGCTGTATGCCGTGCTTGACCCGCGCGTGCGTTATTGACCACGGAAGGACGTGTCCTGACCGATCGCTACACCCGCTATACCCGTCTCACTTTTGACCGTCCGCGCTGAATAACTGGTTGCGTCAGGCGGGGCCAGGGTTCGATGCATCGCTGGCCCTGGAGTTCATGGGCTTCAACGGACCTGACTTGCAGGAAGGTCTGTCGTCACATCTGGAAAAACGCAAGCCGTCCTTCCCGACCGGATCCCCGGTCTGATAGCGGATCAATCGAAAAACCCGCGATCTGCTTCCGCCAGATACGCGGATGCCCTGGCTGCATCGAAGCTCACTCCCATTCCTGGGCGGTCCCATACCTCAATCATTCCATCAACAACGATCGGATCGGGCAGTCCGACCACGATATCGTACCACCACTCCGGCCGCCCCACCGGGTACTCGAACGCGATGAAATTCTGAGGCAGCGCCGCGCAGACCTGCACCAACGCCGCCAGTCCCAGCAGCCCGTCGCCCGTGCCATGCGGCGCCATCAAGATCCCATGCAGATCTGCATATTCCGCGATCCATTTCAGTTCCGCGATTCCGCCCACATCGCATGGATCGGGGCCGATGATGTTCACCGCCTTGCCCTCTATCAGTGATTTGAAGTTGTGGCGCAGGTAAATCTGCTCTCCCGTGTGGATCGGCGTTGACGTGCTCCGCGTCACCTCCTGATAAACATCCGCATTCACGAACGGCGAGTAATCCCCGGTCAGCAGATCTTCCAGCCACATCACGTTCAGCGGCTCCAGCGCCCGGGCCAGACGGATCGCATCGGGCACCGTGAATCCGGGACCGCAATCCAGCGCCAGGCCGATCGCATCACCGGTAACCTCCTTCATCGCCTCCACACAGGCGATCACCTGTTTGAAGCCGCGCTCGGTCAGCAACCCACGATCCGGCCAGCCGTGCCAGGGATTGTCCTGCACCTCACCGTAGAAGAATCCGGGTTCACGTTTCATGGGAGAATGAAACCCGATCGCCTGTTTGATGATCGTGAATCCCTCCGGCCGCGCCACCATCCTGCGCATGGGTTCCACATAATCGGCGGGTGCTTGCCCGGTCATCGGAAACCGGACCGCGCCGTTATACACCCGCACCTTGTCCCGGATCTTTCCGCCAAGCAGTTTGTAGACCGGCACGCCCGCCGCCTGTCCGGCAATGTCCCACAAGGCCATCTCGATTGCGCTGACCCCGCTGCCCCACGGCTTGAACGCGCCGCGCTGACGGATGCGCAGCATGACTCGCTCTACATTCGTGGGATCCAGCCCGATCAGCGGCTCGCGAAATCCCAGCACGTGGCTCTTCAGATACGGCTTGAACGACTCCACAGATCCATACCCGCTGATCCCGGCATCGGTGGTGATGCGGACAATCGGGTTCTGCCCGATGACCGCGCATTTCAGGTCGGTGATGCGCATCGCGACGCGATACGGGCCGGGTTGAACCCGGTCAAGCTGTCGCGCACACTGCGGCCGAACCGGCAAGGATGCCCAAGATGACAACGCTTCGTAATTCCGCCCGTGAAAAGCTTGCTGACGGCGGCTTGGCGATCGGTTTTTCGGTTCGCCTGCTCCGCACGGTGGAGGTTGCTCCCGCCGCCAAGGCCGCCGGCTTCGATTGGCTCTGGCTGGATTGCGAGCATGGCACGTTGTCGCTCGATCAAGCCGCGCAGATCGCAGTAGCGGCGCTGGAATGCGGCATTGCCCCGATCGTCCGCGTACCCAACGGGGAATATTCTCTGGCCACCCGCATCCTGGACAACGGCGCGCTGGGCATCGTGATCCCGCATGTCGATACTGCAGAAGAAGCGAAAGAGGTCGTCCAGAAACTGAAATACCCGCCGGTCGGCCATCGCTCGATCGGCGGCATCGGCCCGCATTATGGCCTGCGATCGCTGAAGGTCGGCGATGCGGCGGCGGTCCTGAACGCTGCCAATCTGACCATCGTGATGCTGGAAACTCCGAAAGCCATCGAAAACGCCGACGCCATAGCTGCTGTTCCCGGCATCGACGTGTTGCTGATCGGCACCAACGATCTGTGTGCGGAAATGGGCATCCCGGGGGAGTTTACGCATGACCGCGTGGCCGCCGCCTACGGCACTATGATCGCCGCGTGCCGTAACCATGGCAAGCATCCGGGAATGGCCGGAATCTACACTGAATCAATCATGCAGCGGTACATCGCGATGGGTGCCAGCTTCGTTCTTGGCGGCGGTGACGCGGCGTTCGTGATGGCTGCGGCCACCTCGCGGGCCACCAATCTCCGGAAGATGGCCTCCGCCTGATCGTCGGGGCACCGAACCGTCACCGAACCTTCACAAATCTGCAATCCGGAT
>DATIMO010000565.1:0-1800 GCA_035475215.1 Acetobacteraceae bacterium
CCGACAGTCACGCCCACTTCGACAACAACAGCCCCGCCCCGATCACCCGTGAGCGCAGCGGAAGCTTCCCGCATGTATCGGGAGCAATCGGAGCAGGACGAGCGGGACTTCCATCGCGGTCTGCAGGAAGCGGGGGAACGCCTGCGAGCCAAGGGGATCGACCCCAAAACCCGCCTGCCTCTCAAACCGGCGAAGTAGACTTCCGCACGCCGCCCAGCGCCAACAGCAAGCGCGGCGGCATCCCTGCATCACAAGCACCCAATCGTCCACCAGCGCCACAGCCGCCCCCTGCACGATTCGCTTACGTCGCCGGTGGATCCCCCTCCGCGCTCGCCGCGGCAGTGGGGTTCCGCTGGCCGTGCGGCAGACGCTGTTGCGCGTTCGCCCCGCACCTGCGGAGTAGCGTCGCCAAACGGGGCAGCGACATCAAGCGATATGGGAGAGGCCGGGGTGATTTTGAATTTCGACAGCTGCTGGCACTCGAAATGACCCTCACCCTCTCCCGGTGCGCCGGGAGAGGGGACCATACCGCGCGCGTCCTATATGCGTTTGCCCTGACCTCGTGCAACCACGCCGCGCGGGCTTCTGGTTTTCAACCCGCTTGGTGCGCCTGGTCGATTCTTCAAGTCCGCATTCCTCATTCTGCATTCCAGCGGAAGCATCCGGGTCGTCGGAGCACCTCCGAACCCGGCATGGGGGACGCACACTCCGGAAAAGCATCGTCACGGGCCTGCCCGTTTATTCCGGAGCGAAGTAAGCTGTTGTGGGCTGAACCGTTGACATCGGGATGGTGCGGCAATACGGGCAGCAAGGAGCGTTGCTCATGGAAGGGCCCAATCAGGTCTCGGCCGAGGCTTAGCTGAAACAGATGCCAGAGCGGATGGAGCAAGCGCTGCGTCGGGTGGCGCAGGCGGTCAATGATGCACCCGACGGGCAGTGGATCAACGCCAGCTAGATGCTGGTGTTCGAGGCGTTCAATGACCTGCGGCGTGAGGCGTATGAGCGGGCGCTGCAGATGCGGGCGGACACGACGGCGTCGGCTTTTTCCCCCGATCGACCCGCGGAGCGGCCGTCGCCGAGCGAGCAAGGGGATCGAGTCGCGCAGCACGCTGACGAGCAGCGGGCGGATCAGCGTAACCCGCACGCGTTGGCACAGCCCGGGCGGCGGCGGCGGCAGCAGCCCGGTGGACCGCCTGCTGGATGAGGCGGCGGCGACGGTGAGCCGGGGAACACGACAACTGTGTTGCCTGCTCAACAGTGACAGCGCCAGCTTCGAGCGGACGGCGGAGAACCTACGGAAGACCACCGGCATCCATCGCCTGGTGTCGGTGACGCGGCATGACCACCACGCCGCCGGACGATTGATGCGTCGCGACGGCGGGCGCTGCGGGTTCGATCAGGCAAGCCAGCGATTGGCGGTGATCGACGGCGGGCCGTGGATCATCAACCAGATCCGCCGCCAGTCGATGCCGGTGACGGCGGTGTGCCTGGACTTCTTCCACCTGGCCGAGAACGTGCACAAGGCCCGCCGCGCCTGCTTCGGTGAGGATGATCCGGCCGGACATCTCTGGGCATCGGACCTGCTGCAGGTGGCCAAGCATCAGGGGTACGAGCCGCTGGTTTGCTCGCTGGTGCGCTGGCGCGGCACCCTGTGTTCAGCGGGTAAAAAACGTCACGCCGCCCAACTGCTGATTAACTACATCACCGACCGCCGGGAGATGATCTGCTATCCACAGTTCATCAAGAGCGGCTGGCAGATCGGCTCTGGTCCCACCGAGAGCCAGTGCAAACAGGTGCCCC
>DATIMO010000566.1:0-7073 GCA_035475215.1 Acetobacteraceae bacterium
CCCAGCCTGGGGGCCGGCTGTTCGCGGGCGGACGCGCGATGCCGACCCCGTTTGGTACGCTCTACACCTCGAACATCACGCCCGACCACGAGACCGGTATCGGCAAATGGACTGCCGATGAGTTCTATTTGATGATGCACACAGGGCGTTTCCCCGATGGTGGGCTGCTTTATCCGGCGATGCCGTTCGCGGCTTATACGAAGGTCACACGGAAGGATTCGGATGCGATCTACGCGTACCTTCGCTCGGTACCGCCGGTGAGATCGGCCAACCGGCCGCATGATCTGCGTTTCCCATTCAATAATCGCTCGCTTATCCTGGGATGGCGGACGCTGTTCTTCCGGGAAGGCGAGTACGAACCAGACCCGACCAAGTCCGATGAGTGGAATCGCGGTGCCTATCTGGTCGAGGGATTGGGGCATTGCTCGATGTGCCATACGCCGATCAACGCGCTTGGCGGCAGCTCCGCATCGCAGGCGTTCGAAGGCGGGTTGATTCCGATGCAGAATTGGTACGCGCCGTCCCTGACCTCGAACAAAGAAGCCGGGCTCGGCGACTGGAGTCTTGGAGACATATCAGACCTGTTACGGACCGGCGTGTCGATGCGGGGAGCGGTCTACGGCCCAATGGCAGAAGTCGTGTTCAATAGCCTGCAGTACCTGACGGACGAAGACACGCGCGCCATGTCAGTCTATCTGAAAAGCCTTGGCCAAGGCAGCATTCCGGAAGTGCCGCCCTCCAGCATTCCGACGACGGAAAGCAGCCTGCTGATGCGCCTGGGCAAGACCGTGTATGAAACTCAATGTGCGAGCTGCCATGGTGCGGAGGGCCGCGGAATGCCACCGCAATATCCGCCACTTGCCGGCAATCAGTCGATCCAGATGGCGTCGGCCGTGAACCCGATCCGGATGGTGTTGAACGGTGGTTATCCTCCGGGCACCGCGGGTAATCCGATGCCGTACGGGATGCCGCCGTTTGCGCAATCGCTGTCCGACGATGAGGTTGCAGCGGTGGTCACGTATATCCGATCGGCCTGGGGGAATCGCGGCGAAGCGGTTTCGGCGCGGCAGGCAAACGTGCTGCGCGCGGCGCCGTTGGACTGAGGGGCAGGGATGATCAATTCGGAACCGGGCCCGGCGAACACCGCGGAGCCAAGCGAGGGTGCGGTGAGCGATATCGCCGGAGCCAGCGCGCGGGGTGCTGTCGTGCTCGCGGCAATCGCCACGACAATTGTCGTGGCGATGTGGTTTGTGTTCTATCTGCTCGTGTTCGTACCACGTGCCATCGCTCCATGACTGAGCCTGACGACAGCGCCGAGCGCGCGGCACGCCTGGAGCGCCGATGGGGCGCGGTTTCGGTTTTCGTCGTTGCGCTGCTGGTCGTGATGGCAGGATTCGCCGGCATCCATCAGGCCACGATGCCGCAGAGCCGCGTTGAAACCGCCGATCCAGGCAGGCTGCATATTTCGGGCGAGTTCATCGAGAGCAATCTTGGCGCGGCGATCGAGCCGGACGGCTCCGTCACGGTACGCGCGATCGGGCAGCAGTACTCGTTCACGCCACAATGCATTCTGGTACCGACTGAAACACCGGTTACCTTCCGTGCGACCAGCGGCGATGTCGTGCATGGCTTTCTGATCGACGGCACGAACGTGAACACGATGCTGGTCCCGGGCTATATCTCCACGATTTCCACCCGTTTCGACAAACCGGGTGAACATCATATGCCATGCCATGAGTTCTGTGGGGTCGGCCATGAAGGCATGTGGGGCAACATCAAGGTGATCGACAAGGCGGCCTTTCTGCGGCTGGCGAGCAATCGGCGGAGATTGAGCTGTGTTGAATAGCCGGCGGCTGATCCTGGCGCATTTCTGGCTTGCTTTCGCCGGCTTCGGGTTGGCGTTGCTGCTGGGCGAATGGCAGATGTTCATTCGCAGCCCGCTGCACGCCTGGATCGGCGATCCGGAGTGGTATTATCGATCGGTCACCGTGCATGGCACTGCCATGGCCTATGTGTTTCCGACTCTGGTGGCGATGGGGTTCGGTTACACGATCACCGAAGCCGCGCTGAAACGACCGCTGGTGGGTATCCGCTGCGCCTGGCTCGGGTTCGGGTTGGTGGCGGTTGGAACCGTTACCGCAGTCGTCCCAGTAGTGCTAGGGCTCGCCTCGGTGCTTTACACCTTCTACCCGCCACTTATCGGCAACCCATTCTACTATATCGGCGTGGTTCTCGTCGTCGTCGGCTCGTGGATCTGGGTCGCGCTGATGTCGATAAATCTGTACTTGTGGAAGCGGGACAACCCCGGCCGGCCGGTGCCGCCGGCAATGTTTGCAAACGTTGCCGGTTCCTATCTCTGGGCCTGGACCGCGGTCGGCGCGGCGATCGAGCTTCTGTTCCAGATCCTGCCGGTGGCGCTCGGCATCACCTCCACGATCGATGCAGGACTGGCGCGGGTGTTCTTCTCGTGGACCCTGCACGCCATCGTCTATTTCTGGCTGATGCCGACGTACATCGCCTATTACACCATCGTGCCGCGTGCCATCGGAGGGCGGCTGTTCAGCGATCCGATGGCGCGACTTTCGTTTGCTTTGTTCCTGGTTGTGGCGATGCCCATCGGGGTGCATCACCTGTTCATGGACCCGCAGGTAGGCTCGGGATTCAAATTCATGCATTCGGTGTTCACGGCGCTCGTGGCGTTGCCGACCCTGCTGACCGTATTCACCATCTGCGCCTCGGTGGAGATTGCAGGGCGGCTGCGAGGGGGCAAGGGCGTGTTCGGCTGGCTGACAGCTCTGCCGTGGCGCAATCCGATCATGCTGGCGGTCGCGTTCTCGTTCGTGATGCTTGGATTTGGCGGTGCCGGCGGGCTGGTCAACATGAGTTACCAGCTCGACACGACCATCCACAACACACAGTGGATTACCGGCCATTTCCACCTGATCTTCGGCGGGGCGATCGTCATCATGTATTTTGCGATCGCCTACGACATCTGGCCGCATCTGACCGGACGCGCACTCGTCAGCTTCCGCCTGATGCGCGCACAGCTCTGGACCTGGTTCATCGGGATGATCGTCCTGAGCTTCCCGTGGCACTATGTGGGCATTCTGGGAATGCCGCGCCGCATGGCGTTCTACGACTTCACGGATCCGGCGATTGCCCCGCAGGCGATCCCGGTGATGATGTCGGTTGCCGGCGGCGCAATTCTCGTGATCTCCGGCATGCTGTTTCTCGCGATCCTGATACGGGGGCAGCGCGCGCCGCGAATAACGCCCGACGAATACCGGTTCAGCGTGGCAGTGCATGAACCGCGGACGGTGCCTCTCGCGCTCAATGGTTTTGGCCTCTGGCTCAGCCTGATGGTGGGGCTCACGGTCGTGAATTACGGATTCCCGATCGTGCATCTGATGAGCATGCCAGGGACTGCCGTGCCCGCGGTCATCGTTGGGGCCGGGCGGTGAGCACCGAACGCCTTTTCTCGGTTCGCAATGCATGGTTCACGACGAGCGTCACGACCGTGGTGGTGATTGCCGTGGCGGCTGCCCTGGCCGGCTTCATCTGGCTTCCGCGTCTCCAAACGAATGCTCGTATCGCCGGAGTATGGGACGCGATCTGCAGCGCAGCCGGCGTGCTGAGGCCCGCGCCGGCAACCGAACAGATCGTGCAGGCGAATTACCGGACGACGAGCGTGGTGCTGGCCCCACGAATGCTGCGCAATGCCAGCGCCGAATCAATCGGCCGCGGCGCCACTCTCGCGTTGCGTTGCACGATGTGCCATGGCGCGCGTGGGCTGAGCCAGGCGAACTCGCCCAATCTTGCCGGCCAATATCCCATCGTGATTTACAAGCAGTTGCAGGATTTCAGATCCGGGGCGCGCGCAAGCGCCGTGATGGCCCCGCTTGTCACTGACCTGAGCGATCAGGACATGCAGGACCTGGCCGCCTATTACGCCTATCTGCCGCGGCTGCCGGGCTATCATCCTGCCAGCGCCGGTCCGGCGCCGCGGATCGTGGTCAGTGGTGCGCCGATGCGCAACATCGCTCCGTGCGGCGCCTGCCACGGGGGTCTGGACAACAAGACCGGCAGTGCCTGGCTGGAAGGGCAGCCTGCCATCTATCTTCAGGCCCAGCTTCGGGCGTTTGCCTCCGGCATGCGGCATAACGATATCAGCGAGCAGATGCGCAATATCGCACGCCAGATGACCCCGGCCGAGATCAGTGCGGCCGCGCTCTATTACGGCAGCCAGCCCTGACGGTGCCGCCCGTTGGCGCGGGTAACGCACCTATGCCGATGGGGTCAGCCGCACCGGAAGGCTCGCCAGTCCACGCAGCGTGTTGTTGTAACGCCGCCGCGCCGGACCGATGATCTCGATCGAAACCGCCTTGCGCGCCAGGGCGGCCAGCACGACCTCGCCTTCCAGACGCGCCAGAACCTGCCCGACGCAGCCGTGAATACCGCTGCCGAAGCCGACATGCGCGGCATTCTGGCGCATGATGTCGTACTCGTCGGGCCGATCCCATCGGCGCGGGTCGCGATTGGCCGCGCCAAGGAACATCAGCACCTTTTCGCCTTCTTCGACACGTTCGCCGCCGATTTCGACCTCTCGCGTCGTGGTCCGGAAGAAAGTCTGCACCGGGCTCTCGAACCGCACCGCTTCCTCGAATGCGGCGCGCGCCAGTCCGGGATCGGCGCGCAGGCGCTGGAACTGATCCGGGAAGCGCGCCAGGCAATAGATTGCCGCGCCCAGGCTGCTGACCGTGGTGTCCACGCCGGCAGTCAGGACCGATCGCACCACAAGCGGCGCTTCGTCATGCGTCAGGTCTCCGGCATCGGCCGCGGCATGGATATCCGCGCCGAAACCCACCGGCGCCAGCGCGTCACGCTGCGATTGCGCCTGCACCCAGGCGATGACCGGCTCGGCCTCGGCGACGGCTGTCTCGAAGAATGCGTTGCGCGGCCCGAACGAGTTGAACACCATATTGCCGTACGGCAGCAGGTAACGGCGGTTTTCCTTCGGCATCCCGACTGCATCGGGGAACACAGTCAGCGGAAACGCTTCGGCGAGATCGCGGACGGCATCGAATTCGCGCTGCTGCAGCAGTTCGTCGATCAGCGCCTCGGCTGCTTCTGCAAAGCCCGCGCGCAACCGCCGCATCGCGGCCGGTGACAGCACCTTGTCCAGCACCTTGCGCGTGCGATCGTGCAGCGGCGGGTCGGTCTCCAGCACCATGCTTGGCAAGCGCCACGGCTTTTCCTTCTTGAAGTCCGACAGGCCGGCGCCGCGTGCCGAGGAAAAGCTCTGCCAGTCCATCAGGATCGCGCGGACCTGTTCGTGCCGCGCCACCGCGTATACGCTGTAGCGGCTGAGCCGGACCACCGGACCAGCGTCGCGCAATGACCGATGTACTGGGAACGGGTTTTCAAAGTAGGCTTCCGTGTATGTGTCGATGTCGAGCACGGGTATCGTCATGGGGCCCTTCGCTGACGCTGCATCCTGCGCATCTGGTTTTCCGGCGACGCACATGATATACATACAACTCCGTGTATCCGGAGGGAATTGTGCAGGTCGGAAAATGGGGTAACAGCCTGGCGGTGCGCCTGCCGGCAGCGGTAGTGGAAGTGCTCGGTCTCAAGGAAGGCGACCAGGTCGAGATTGAAATTGCCGGCCCGCGCAATTTCAGGATCGGACGGGACCGGCGCCGCGAGGAAGCGCTCGCCCGGCTGAAAGCCCTCAACTGGACACTGCCGCCCGGTTTCCGGTTCAGCCGGGACGAGGCGCATGAGAGGTGAGGTTTTCCTCGACACGAATGTCCTGATTTATGCCACCCAGGCCGACGACCCCAAAACGATTGTTGCGCGAGCACTGCTTGCGGCCGGCGGGGTAATCAGCGTCCAGGTGCTGAATGAGTTTGCCAGCACGGCGCATCGCAAGCTGAAGCGGTCCTGGGCAGAGATAGCCGCGACGCTGGCAATTTTCCGGAAACTCTGCCGGGATGTTCGCCCGATCGGGGTGGACATCTACGAGGCGGCATTGGAAATCGCCGAACGTGATGGGATCGCCATGTATGACGCGCTGATCGTCGCCTCGGCATTGGAGGCGGAATGCGATACACTGCTGACCGAAGACATGCAGGACGGACGCGTCATCGGCGGTCGGCTCACTATTCGCAATCCGTTCAAAGTCGCCTAATATATAATCTCTTCTGCGACTAGAATTTGAAGTTCGACCGCATCGCAAAACGTCGTCATTGCCAGCGTCCCGCCGCGCTTCGCTCGCGGTCCTCGAATGACAAGTTTGGCGTGGCACGATTGGCCATGCTGTAACGGCAGTTTCGTCCAGCCAAGGCATTTCCCGCAAGGGGCTATGCCCGCTCACCCGCGCTCATTGTGCGATCGTGCCCACCCGCCACTTCCACCAGCAGCTTGTCCATCACGGCGGCGGCAATGCTCGACTCATTCCGTGCCACCACCAGGAAGGCCTGTGGGCCGCCGATCACGTGGTCCCGGTAGTAACGATCGAGATCCGGTTCCACTTCCAGGATCGGCAAACCGTTGATTGTGATACCTGCCGCCACCGCCGCATCACGGGCCGCCTCCACCGGGCGTCCGTCGTTGTTGGCGCCATCGCCGGACACGTCGATCACGCGCCGGTCAGCGTTCGGCCGAAGCCGCGCCAGCAACCCGATGGAGAAGTCGATTCCCCCACTGATGGAGGTCCAGCCCGGTGTCGGCCCATATGCGGTCAGGATCGCATCGGCGAAACCCTGTGCGGTCTCGGCGTCCTCGATCAGGGTCCAGCCGACCGACTGGGTTTGCCGCCCGGCATCCGACCATTCGACAAAGGTCGCAGCGATGCGCCCTCGCCGCCCCGCCCGAATCGTTCTCACCAGTTCGGCTTGCCGAAACGCATCGGAGTAGCCGTGGATCTGCAACATCAGCCGCTCCGTGCTGACGCTGCCGGACCCGTCGATCGCCAGTACCAGGGCCAGATCAACCGCAGAGGATGGTTGGGCCACTTCGCCGGACCCGTGTCAGGCCAGCCGGCGTCCGGCAAGCTGCTCCAGCACTCGCAG
>DATIMO010000567.1:0-10709 GCA_035475215.1 Acetobacteraceae bacterium
GCAGTCCGGTCGCCAGCCAGAACGGCGCGCTCCAACCCACGGCCTCGGCCAACTGTCCCCCGCCCACCGGTCCGGCGATGTAGCCGACGCTGGACGCCGAATAGATCCACGCGAACAACCGAGGCCGATCCTCCGCCGACGTGACATCCGCGACCGCGCTCTGCACGATGGCAATGTTCGATTCAGCCAAGCCACCGATCAGGCAGCCGGCGCCGATCACCAGCAGCGACCGCACTTCGATCCCCAGCGACACCACCGCATACGCACCGACCGAAATGGCAAGCGAAACGACCAGCACCGGCTTGCGGCCAAACCGGTCCGATAGCGCGCCGATCGCCGGCGCCCCCAGGAACTGCCCCAGCGGATAGATCGCCAGCAGAAGCCCGATCAACGTCGTTCGCTGACCGATGCCCGTAGCCGCCGGGACGAAGCCGTACTGCCCCATCAGCATCGGCACAAACAGCGTCATCATCAGCGAATAGCCGCAGAACGCGATGAAGATCACCAGATACAGCGGCAGCAGCGGGCGAAGGCCGACACCGGTTCGAGAGGTGGTCATGACCAAAAGCCTTCGTGATCGGCGGCCGAACTTCTGATACGGCCTTACCTCAGTTCGGGGAAGTCTTCCTCGCGAAATTCGTCACCAATGGAGGGTCCATCGTCTCGATTGGCCTCGGCGCGGCGCAACTCGACACGCCGAATCTTGCCCGAGACAGTTTTCGGAAGTTCGGCGAACGCGATCCGCCGCACCCGCTTATAGGGCGCCAGACGATCGCGGATATGTCTGAAGATCGAAAGCGCCGTCTCTCTGGAGGGTGCCTGGCCGGCAGCAAGGGCAATGAAGGCCTTCGGCACAGCCAGACGCAGTGGATCGGGGCTTGGCACGACCGCAGCCTCGATCACCGCTGGGTGCTCGATCAGCACGCTTTCCAGCTCGAACGGGCTGATGCGATAGTCGGACGATTTGAAGACATCATCGACTCGCCCAACATGAGTGAAAGTTCCGTCTGGGTTGCGTGCGACCATATCGCCGGTACGATAAAATTCGCGATTGATCGGATCGAGCGAGCCGTCTTCCTGCAGATATCCCATCATCAGGCCAGGCGGCCTGGGGTTCATCGGCAAAGCAAGCTCTCCTTCATTGGCGTCCCGGTCATTGTCATCCAGGACGGCAACCGAGCAGCCGGGAAGGACACGTCCAAGCGCACCAACAGTCACCGGTTGACCGGGCGTATTGGAAATCTGAACCGTTGCCTCGGTCTGGCCCCAGCCGTCGCGAATGGTCAGTCCCCAGGCGCGACGAACCTGTTCGATCACTTCCGGATTGAGCGGCTCCCCGGCCGCCCCGAGATCCCGCAGCGTCACCGGCCAGGCGGACAGGTCGTGCTGCAACAGCATCCGCCATACCGTCGGCGGCGCGAAAAAGCTGGCGACTTTGCGTTCAACGAGCGTGTCGAGGATCGCCCGCGCATCGAAGCGCGGCTGGTTGAGCTGCACGATCGTGGCGCCAGCATTCCAGGGCGCGAAGAATGCCATGAAAGTATGCCCGGCCCAGCCTGGTGCGCCGATCGCCATGTGCACGTCACCCGGTTGCAAGCCGCCCCAGTACATCGTTGTGAGATGGCCGACCGGATAGCTGCGGTGGCTGTGCAGCACCATTTTGGGTTTCGAGGTAGTGCCGGATGTAAAGTAGAGCAGCATCGGGTCGTCCGCGCGTGTCTCGCCATCTGGCGTGAACCCAGGGGGGGAATCACGCAAACTGTCGAAACCCACCCATCCGGTTGGTGGATCGCCGACACAGATGCGCTGCAACCCGGGATCGAGTGCAGCGAATTTCGCTGTCTCGGAGTCTAGGACAATCACGTATCGAATGCGGGCGCGGCTGATCCGTTCCGCCAGATCACTGGCCGGCAACAGCAGCGTGGAGGGAATGATCACGGCTCCGAGCTTCATCACCGCCAACATGGTCTCCCACAATGGCACGACATTGCCAAGCATCAGCAGGATGCGATCGCCGCGCCGCACACCACGCTGACGCAATCCATTGGCGACCTGATTGGACCGGGCGGACAATTCGGCGAAGCTTACCTCTTCCGCATGATCGCCGAGAATCTGCAGAGCCGGGCGACTGCCCATATCCCCCTGCGCCAGTTCCGCGTCGAACCAATCCAGTGCCCAGTTGAAACGGTCCAGCTCCGGCCAGCGGAACTGCGCAACGGCTGCGTCATAGTCGCCCCGGTGTTTCTGCAGCAGGTCTCGCGCAGCTTTGAACGCCTCCGTCCCCATGTCCTTCTCCCCTGCTTGCATCCTGGTTCTTCAAGGTGTTTATCTCAGGGTTTGCCCTCGCAGATAGTCCAATCCAATACCGCAGATCAAAATTCCGAAGCACCCGTGCTGCTGTCGATGCGCTCCATGCATGAAGCCAAACGGGCTGGCAGGGAGACACTACTGGCGCGGCTCTGCTAATGGGCGCCAACGCTTGTCGGAGGGGTTGCCTGTAATCCCACCATCGCCGCATATGCCGCAGCTACGCAATGAAAGGGTGATCTGAAATGCAACTTGGACGACTTGGCGTCTGGTACCCGATGGATCGGCTCGATGCGCCGGGAATTCAGCAATTCCTGACTGTAATCGAGCAACTCGGCTACGCTACGCTGTGGTACCCGGAATCACGCGGCTACGAATCCTTTTCCCTGGCCGCGTTCATGCTGGACGCTACAACAAAACTGAAGATTGGCAGCTCTATCGCCAGCATCTACGCGCGCGATGCGTTCACCGCCCGGCGTGGGCTTGCGACGTTGAACGGACTGTATGGCGAGCGCTTCATTCTCGGCCTCGGTGTCAGCCATGTGCCGATGGTTGAGGCGGTGCGTGGCCATACCTACGAAAAGCCGGTACCGGCCATGCGTGCCTATCTGGACGGCATCACCAAAGGCCAGGACGGCGCCGCGTCATGGCCGATCGCCATCGCCGCGCTCGGCCCGCGCATGCTGGCCCTTGCCGCCGAGCGTACTCAGGGCGCCCTGCCCTACAACACGACACCAGCGCATACCGCTACCGCCAAAAAGACGCTCGGGCCGTCGAAATGGCTGGTCGCCGAACAGAAAGTGTGTCTGGAAACCAATCCGGTCCGAGCCCGCGCGCTGGCTCGCAAGGAGCTGGAACGCTACATGCAGCTCGACAACTACCGCAACAACTGGCTGCGCATCGGCTTCACCGAGCATGATCTGGCGGAAGGCGGCAGCGATCGGTTCATCGATGCGATGGTGTTATGGGGCGAACCGGACACGGTCAAACGCGGCCTGCGCGCGCATTTCGACGCCGGCGCCACGCATGTCTGCCTGCAACCGGTGCATGAGGAAGGTGACGTGATCGCGCGTGATCGCATGCTGCACGAACTGGCGGACACATAGCACATTACGGCGTCGCGGGAATCCATCGTCCCTCATGCTCGGTCCACCGCGGTGGCGGACGGCGGAATCGCCGGAAACCGGAAGGCTGTTCCGAATCGACCGAAAACCGGGCATGGATGGCGACGCATGGCACCGAGGAACCCCGCATGGACACAATGATCGCTGCCCCGGTTGCCGGTACCGAAACCCGGATCGCCCCGATCTCACGTCAGATCTGGGACGCCAAATACCGCCTGAAAGCAGCCGACGGCACCCCGCTTGATCGCACCATCGAGGATACCTGGCGGCGCGTGGCCGAGGCCCTTGCCGCCGCCGAAACCGCCCCCGCCCGCTGGGTGGAACCGTTCTATCAGGCCCTGACTGATTTCCGTTTCCTGCCCGCGGGCCGCATCCTATCGGGAGCCGGCAGCGACCGACGCGTCACGCTGTTCAACTGCTTCGTCATGGGAACCATCCCGGACGATCTCGGCGGCATCTTCGCCCATCTGCGTGAGGCCGCGCTGACCATGCAGCAGGGCGGCGGCATCGGCTACGACTTCTCCTCGCTGCGGCCGAAGGGCGCGCCGGTGAAGGGAGTCGGCGCCGACGCCTCCGGCCCGCTGTCGTTCATGGACGTCTGGGACTCCATGTGCCGCACCATCATGTCCGCCGGCGCCCGCCGCGGCGCCATGATGGCGACGCTGCGCTGCGACCATCCTGATATCGAGGCGTTCATCGCCGCCAAGCGCGAGCCCGGTCGGCTGCGCAATTTCAACCTCTCGGTCCTGGTCACCGATCCGTTCATGGTGGCCGTCGATCAGGATACCGACTGGCCGCTGATGTTTGCCGGCCAAGTCTATCGCACCGTCCGCGCCCGGGCGATGTGGGACAGCATCACCCGAGCCACCTACGACTACGCGGAGCCCGGCGTGATATTCATCGACCGGATCAACACCGCGAACAATCTGGCGTATTGCGAAACCATTCATGCCACCAACCCGTGCGGTGAGCAGCCGCTGCCGCCCTACGGCGCCTGCCTGCTCGGTTCGATCAACCTGGCCCGCCTGGTCCGCGACCCCTTTACCGCCGGCGCGTCCATCGACCACGACGAGCTGTCCGAACTGACCGCTGTAGCGGTCCGCATGCTGGACAACGCAATCGACGTTTCGGGCTTCCCGCTGGCGGAACAACGCCAGGAAGCCATCGCCAAGCGGCGCATCGGCCTCGGCATCACCGGACTTGCCGACGCGTTGATGATGACCGGCCTTCGCTACGGCTCACCGGACGCTGTCGCCCAGGCCGCCCAATGGGCCGAGCTTATAAGCCACGCCGCGTACTGCGCCTCGTGCGATCTCGCGGCCGAAAAAGCCGCGTTTCCGCTGTTCGATCGCGACGCCTACCTGTCCGGCAAAACGGTGCAGGCGCTGCCCACCGCCATCCACGATCGGATCGCCGCAAACGGCATTCGCAACGCCCTGCTCACGTCCATCGCGCCGACCGGCACGATTTCATTGCTGGCGGACAATGTCTCCAGCGGCGTGGAAACCGCCTTCGCGCACAGTTACACGCGCAAGGTGCGGGAACCGGCCGGCTCGATACGCGAAGAACATGTCTCCGGCTACGCCGTGCGGCTGTATCGCGCGCACTTCGGCCCGGATGCGCCGCTGCCGCCGCATTTCGTCACCGCGCAGGATCTGGCACCGACCGAGCATGTTCACATGCAGGCCGCGTTGCAGCGGCACGTGGACAGCTCCATCTCCAAGACAGTGAACATCCCCGAGGACTTCCCCTTCGATTCGTTCAAGGAAGTCTACCTCGAAGCCTATCGCACCGGCTGCAAGGGTTGCACGACGTACCGCCCGAACGCCATCACCGGATCGGTGCTTGAGCTGAACCCGGCGACATCTGCAACCACCGATCTGCTGGTGCGATCGGAAAAGCTGATCGGCGCCACTTACAAGCTGCGCTGGCCGGAGACCGATCACGCGTTCTATATCACGATCAACGATATCGAACAGGACGGCATCCGCCGGCCGTTCGAGGTTTTCATCAACTCGAAGGCGCTGGAGCACTATGCCTGGGTCATCGCACTGACGCGCATGATCAGCGCGGTGTTCCGCCGCGGCGGAGAAGTTGCGTTTGTGGCCGAAGAACTCCGTCAGGTGTTCGATCCGCGCGGCGGGCAATGGAGCAACGGCCGCTACATCCCGTCTCTGGTGGCCGCCATTGGCGACATCCTCGACCGCCACATGCGCGAAACCAGCTTCCTGACCGAGGCGAATGCCACAACCACCATTCAGCCTGCACCGCGCACCACCTATCCCGGCCCGCTGTGTCCGCGATGCAGCCAGCCCGGCCTTGTCAAGGAAGCCGGCTGCCTGTCATGCGTCCATTGCGGCTGGTCGAAATGTAGCTGATCAAACACTTCTTCGCGCAGTGGAACACCACCTCGTTGACCGTCGCCCTCGCTGCTGCTTGCGAACCGGCGTGGATCAGCAATCAGCGAATGCGCCGCAAAAGCAGCCGAACAGATCCGGGATTGGCCGCATGCGGATGAGCCGCTGCCAACACCAGCGGCCGGATCTCCGGCAAGTTCAGCCATAACGGAAATTCGCGGCGGATCACGCCAACCTCCAGTGTACCACGACCGGTGATCACCTCCACGCAGCGCAGCCGGTCCGCATGCGCCGTCCGCAGGAACCCGATCAGTGCGTGAAACGCGTGCTGTGCCGTGTGCCCGTGCAAATCCAGCCGCCGCGCCGGCGGCAACTTGCCGGATCGGAAGCGCTGCCATGTGGCGCGGTCCACGCCGGGCGGATGCGCCCCGATGCTTATGGCCAGCGGCAGCACCCGCGCACGCGTCGAAACACTGTCTCGCCGGGCCGGGACGGCGGCAGCGGCAATCGGTTCGAACCCGGCCGGCAACTCGGCACGCGCATGCCCAGGCAGCGGCTTGACCACTTGCGCGTAGCCAGCCCATGCGGCGCGATCAGCCTCCGTCAGTTCCCGTGCCATGCGCTCAGCCTCGCGCCGGCTCCGCGCACAGCAGCACCGCCGCAACAGCGGCGAGCCCAGCCAGCACGGCATCCGGAACCACGTAGCCGCCAAGCGCCGTGATCGCGGCCCCGAAGCCCGAGGGGAATACAGTTACGCCCGCAAACATCACCGCCGTCCCCAGCCCCGTCGCCTCGGTCCGGCGCGTCCCGCCAAGCCGCGCATATTCGGCGTAGGCGAGGCCGGTGTAACCGCTCGCCGTCGCCCCGCCCAACAACGCGAGCCCAAGGATGGCGGCCCATGGCCAGGACGGTCCCAGCCATCCGGACCCCAGCGCCGCCGCCGCCATACCGAACCCGAGCAGTGCCAGCATCTGGGCCGGTGACAGCAGGCGGTCCGCCACCCAGCCCCAGATCGGCCGGCTGACCGCCCCGGCAATCTGATACGCGGCGAGCGCCATGCCTGCCCGCACCAGCCCCAGCCGGACTATCCCGGTCAACTGCACTGTCATGAACGCAATGAAACAGAGTTGCACGCCGGAGAATACAAAACTGGCGAACGACAGGCGCCGCAGCCTATTATCTTCGCGCAGCAACCGCACCGGTTGCAGCAGCACCCCGGTCCAGAGCCGATGCCGAGGATTGCGGTCGGAGTCCCAGGCACGGCGCGGAATTTCCATCAGCAACAACAGCAGCAGCGCGGGCACCAACTGCGCCAACATGGCGGTGCGCCAGTTGGCGGCAACCACGATGGGCGGCACGATCAGCGCGCCCAGAACACCGCCGAGCGGCACCCCGATCTGCCGCAGCGACATCACCAGATTGAACACCGGCGGCGGCGTCTGCGGCACCAGCAGATGCGTGCTGGCCGGCGCAATCGCGCCATAGGCAAGCCCCAGGACAATGGCCCCCAGCGCCAGGGTCGCCATGCTGCCGCCAGCCGCGGCAATCAGCATTCCCAGTACCGCCACCAGCACGACCTGGCTGACCCGCACCGCCCCATACCGATGCACGAAGCCCGGCGACAGCACCGCCGAACCGATCCCCACGGTATACACGATCGAAACAAACACGCCGCTGAGCGCACCAGGCACTCGGAGCTCGCGAGCGATTTCCGGCGCCGCCGCAGGCACGGAGAACAGTGCCATCGTGGCCAGCGTCTGCACCGCCAAGGTGGCTGCCAGCGGCCACAACGGCATGCCGCGGAGCGCGTGAAGCAATCCGCCGCCGGCCCGTGCATTCGCGCTCATGTCGGCTGAACCACCAGGCCGGGGTCGCTCGTGGTCGTCAACTGCTTCCGCCTGCGCCGTTCGCGTGGGTATATGGCAGGTTGGGATACACGGCAAAAGAGCACCATCGATGACCGGAACGCGCGAACCTTATCTGCCGGCCCTGCAGGACTGGATGCGGGATCACGTTCCTGGATTCCGTGGCACGCTGCATGTGCAGGCGTTTGAGGGCGGTCAGTCGAATCCCACCTTCAGACTTTCTGCGCTATCCGGCGAGTACGTGCTGCGGCGCCGGCCGCTCGGCAATCTTCTGCCGAGCGCACACGCGGTCGATCGCGAATACCGGGTGCAACGGGCGCTGGAGGAAACGGCCGTGCCGGTCGCCCGGGTTCATGGTTATTGCGCTGATGCCGCGGTGATCGGCAGTGCGTTCTACGTGATGGATTATGTGCCGGGCCGCATCTTCTTCGATCCTCGGCTACCGGACGTGACGCCGGATCAGCGGGCGGCGATGTTCGCGGCAATGAACGACGTGATCGCGCATTTGCACGGCATCGACTGGCGCGCTGTTGGCCTGGAAGGTTTCGGTCGTCCAGGCGGTTTCCTGGCGCGGCAGATCGGGCGCTGGACCAGCCAGTATCGCGCGTCCGAGATGCAGCCGATCGAGGCGATGGACCGGCTGATCGAATGGCTGCCGGCGCACTTGCCTGCTGCCGATGAGGTGTCACTGGTGCACGGCGACTATCGCATGGACAATCTGATCTTTCATCTGACCGAGCCGCGTGTCGTTGCGGTGCTGGACTGGGAACTGGCGACGATCGGCGATCCGCTGGCGGATTTCGGTTATCATGTCGGCGCATGGCGGATCACGCCCGAGTTGTTTCGCGGACTGGCGGGAAGCGATCTGCGCGCGCTGGGTATTCCGACCGAGGCGGAATACGTCGCGGCGTATTGCCATAAGACCGGGCGCGGTGTCATCGCTGATTGGGAATACTATCTGGTGTTCGGGATGTTTCGTCTGGCAGCAATTCTGCAGGGCATCCGCAAGCGCGCCGCAGACGGCACCGCGGCGAGCCAGCAAGCGATTGATATCGGTAACCGTGCGCCGAGGGTTGCCGAGGCGGCGTGGGCGGCGGCGCAGGGAATCCAATTGCGGGCTGATCGCTGATATCCCTACCACGATCCGCTGACCGCTCGAGGTGAAGAGCGAACGCTCGGTGGCTCGGTAAACTCTGCTACAGAGGTGCTCGGCAATGCTCCGTGACGATACGCCATACCCCTGAGAGCCGGGCTTACTTCTTCTTGGCTGCCCGTTGAGCGCGCGCTGCGGAGTTGGCCGCCACCGCGGCGCGGATGAGTTGCTTGAAGGCAGCTTCATTGATCTTCTCTCCTTCGCGGAGGTCGATCGCACGCCGCGGGTTCCCTTCCAGGCTGGAATTGAAGAGCTTGTTCGGGTCTTCGATGGAGGCTCCGCGAAAGAAGGTCAGCTTCACGACCTGCTTGTACGATTCCCCTGTGCACACGCCGCCGTCATGGGACCAGACGGGGGTTCCCATCCATTTCCACTCCTCCTGGATGTCGGGGTCGGCATCGTGATGAGCTGAAGGTTATGAGCGAGGGTCTGTCCTCTCCAATCCCCCAAATCTTGAATCCGCTTGGTGATGTTCGCTGAAGCGGCCTCGCCATTCGGATGACTTGTCTGCTTCATGCTCACTCCGATCCTTCGTTTCGCCGGCCGGCCCAATTCCGGCAGGGGGGAGCATAGCCCGGAGGACGGATAACAGGGGCTGACGAGTCCGGGGAGGCTGGCGCGCACGAGGCGGCTCACCTTTTCCGGCATTCAAGATTCATGCTGTGTCATCATGCGCGAGGAAATCCCGGCACTCGGGGCACAGCCACCAGATCGCGAACCAGCAGAAGCCATTAAGCGCTACCCAACCAGTAGCCGACGATACTGCCGATTATGCCATAAGCCCAATGCCGGTCCGTCGGCACATAGCGCTTAGAAAGGATGACCCACAGAGCAGCTATCAGCAGCACGAGGCTGACGCCAATGCGCATCCAATCTGCGGGGCTGGACGGCGCCACCGGCTCTCTGCCCGCGAACCGTGGTTCATAAAGCCCTGATTGAAGGAAAGGGAAAACAATCGGCAACTCAATCGCCGCCACGAATACGACAAATACGCTCAACGCGAAGATGATTGGGGGGATGGCATGCGTCCTTGTCCTTGACGGAGACTGGCGGCACAGTCTGTGAAAGGTAATCGAAATACAACCGGTGTCGCCAGTTCCGCATTCGATGCTCCCCAGGACAGGCACACGAGTTGCACCATTCAAGAATTTCGGGAATTTCGCTTGCCGCTTCCCCGTCAATGGGTTACGCTTCCCGTAACTTATGCCCGAAACCCACCCGCAAAAACGCCGTATCGGCTATGCCCGCGTCAGCACCTACGGACAGACGCTTGACGCCCAGATTGAGCAGTTGCGCAAGGCCGGATGCAGCAAGATTTAGCGGGAGAAGGTGACGGGCTCCAGAGCCGACCGGCGCGAATTGCTGAAACTGCTTGCCGGTATCCAACCCGGCGACGTGGTGACGGTGACGCGGATCGACCGGCTGGCGCGCAGCACGTTCGATCTATTCGCCATTGTCAAGCAAATCGTGGACGGCAAGGCGCAATTCCGGTCACTGGCGGAGCCGTGGGCCGACACCTCGACCAGCACCGGGCGATTGATGATTGCCGTTCTTGGCGGGCTGGCGGACGTGGAGCGCGATTTGATCCGCACCCGCACGGCGGAAGGGCGCGACCGGGCCAAGGCGCGCGGGCAACACATGGGCCGACCGCCGAAGCTGACACCGCAGCAGCAAAAGGAAGCACGGCGGCGGCGGGCCGAAGGCGCAACGCTCAAGGAACTGGCGAAAAGCTATAACGTGGGCAATCGACGATTTCACGCCTAGCGGGCTAGTCCTACTGAGTCGCAAACCTCCCAGGCTGAACTTTGCGGTTGCCGCGACGCGGTTACGGTGTGGTACGGATGGAGATTCGACCTCCGGGAGGGCAGGATGGATCTTCGCGACGGATCGGGGGCCGAAGCCC